>NZ_JBEAIJ010000003.1:0-203656 GCF_040065315.1 Klebsiella sp. CN_Kp100 | reverse complement strand
ATCAGCCGGCATCTCGCCTTTCATACGGCGGGTGAATTCTGCTGCTTCCTGCGGGAAGGCTCTGGCGTAGGCGGCGAATTTCTCGTTCCACGCGGACTCTTTCGCCTGACCGGCTTCTTTCGCATCCAACCGGGCATAGATTTCAGACGGAATTTCAAACGCCGGGTGTTTCCAGCCGAGCGCTTCGCGGGTCAGCGCGATTTCCGCGTCGCCCAGCGGCGCGCCGTGGGAGTCGTGGGTACCGGCTTTGTTCGGCGAACCGAAACCGATGATGGTTTTGCACATCAGCAGGGACGGTTTGTCGGTGACCGCACGCGCTTCTTCCACCGCGCGTTTAATCGAGTCAGCATCGTGACCGTCAACGCCGCGCACCACATGCCAGCCGTAGGCTTCAAAACGCTTCGCGGTGTCATCGGTGAACCAGCCTTCGACGTGACCGTCGATGGAGATGCCGTTGTCGTCATAGAACGCCACCAGCTTGCCCAGTTTCAGGGTACCGGCCAGGGAGCATACCTCGTGAGAGATTCCTTCCATCATGCAGCCGTCGCCCATGAACGCATAAGTGAAGTGGTCAACAATGTCGTGGCCCGGGCGGTTGAACTGCGCCGCCAGGGTTTTCTCCGCAATCGCCATCCCCACCGCATTCGCAATGCCCTGCCCCAGCGGTCCGGTAGTGGTTTCCACGCCCGCGGTGTAGCCCACTTCCGGGTGGCCCGGGGTTCTGGAGTGCAGCTGACGGAAGTTCTTCAGCTCTTCGACTGGCAGATCGTAGCCGGTGAGGTGCAGCAGGCTGTAGATCAGCATCGAGCCGTGACCGTTGGACAGCACGAAGCGGTCGCGATCGGCCCAGGACGGGTTCTGCGGATTATGGTTCAGGAAATCACGCCACAGGACTTCGGCAATGTCAGCCATACCCATCGGGGCACCCGGGTGGCCGGATTTGGCTTTCTGTACTGCGTCCATGCTCAGGGCTCGCAGCGCGTTGGCGCACAGGCTGCGGGTGGTTTTTGTGGTATTCATAAGTCTCTTTTCCTGCCCTTACAGCATCTGCTGAATCTGATTTTCCAGTTTGACCTGATCGACCGCGAACAGGCGGATACCTTCCGCCAGTTTTTCCACCGCCATCGGATCCTGATGATGTTGCCAGAGGAACTCCGCCTGAGTCATCGGGCTGGGGCGGGTTTCCGTCACGCAGCCGGGCGCCAGCTGGCGACTCAGCGTCCCTTCACTGGCGGCCAGCTCATCAAGCAGCGCCGGGGAGATAGTCAGGCGATCGCAACCTGCCAGCGCCTGGATCTGCTCGATACGGCGGAAGCTGGCCCCCATCACCACGGTGTCGTAGCCGTGCGATTTGTAGTACTGATAAATCTGGCGCACGGAAACCACACCCGGATCGCTGTCGACCTGATACTCCGACTGCGGTTGGTTTTTCTGATACCAGTCGTAAATACGCCCCACAAACGGCGAGATTAAAAAGACGCCCGCTTCGGCGCAGGCCCGCGCCTGGGCAAAGGAGAACAGCAGGGTCAGGTTACAGTTGATACCGCTTTGTTCCAGCTCCTCTGCGGCGCGAATCCCCTCCCAGGTGGCGGCCAGTTTGATGAGGATGCGTTCCGGCCCGACGCCGTTCTTTTCATACATTTGAATAAGCTTGCGCGCCTTCGACACGCACATCCCGCGATCCCAGGCAAAACGGGCATCGACCTCGGTAGAAATACGACCGGGCACATGACGCAGCACCTCGGTACCGATATCCACCGCCACCTGATCGCAGGCGTTTATCAGCTGCGTTTCCGGGCTGCCGCCCTGCCGACGCGCCTTGCCGATGGCGTCGGCAATGAGCGCCTGATACTGCGGGAGCTGCGCGGCCTTCAGCACCAGTGAAGGGTTGGTAGTCGCATCCTGCGGGGCAAATTTTTTGATCGATTCGATATCGCCGGTGTCGGCAACCACCGTGGTGTATTTTTTCAGTTCGTCTAACTGGCTCATAGTCTGTTCCTTATATTACGACTGCGGATATTAATCTCTGGCGTGCTGGTGTTCGTAATAGTCGATACGCTCCACTTTCGACGCGGAGCCGCCGCCTTCATATTCGGATTCAAGCCAGGCCTGAATAATTTTTTTGCCCAGCTCCGGGCCAATCACGCGCGCGCCAAGAGTGATAATCTGCGCGTTATTACTTTTGCGCGCCCGCTCGGCGGAGAAAGTATCGTGGCATTGGGCGGCTCGTATCCCCGGCACTTTATTCGCCACAATGCTCATTCCAATACCGGTGCCGCAAATCAGGATGCCGCGATCGTGCTCGCCCTGCTTTATTGACATTGCCACCGCGTGGGCAACATCCGGGTAGACCATGCTGCCCTGGCGTTTATCGCTGCTGTAATCCGCGACCTTAATTCCCTGCCCATTCAGATAAGCGACGATAGCGTCGCGAAAAGCATAGGCGGCATCATCCGCACCAATAGCGATTGTTTTCATGATAATTTCCTTAATTTAGCTGTACGTCTTAATTTAGTTCCGGATAGAAAAAGATTTGGTCGCCACGCTGAATATTCTGGGGGACGTCACCATTGAGATGCACCATCCCCGGTAATTCAGCGGTGGCAGCGCCATCAAATTTTAAAGTGATATGGCCAAGCTGTTTTAAATTTGCCGTTGCAACACCACCTACCGCCGTGACTCGATAAATAGTCTCATTTATTTTCATTATCTGCCCGGGTGCCAATTCAGCTGTCAGCTCACTGCTCTGATGTACGGCGCAATACATCGCAATATCGTCAGGAACGGATTCAGAAAATAAAATCAGCTGATGCTCCTGTAGATAGTCTTTGACATATTTCCCGACAGCCGTGATAAGTAATGAATACAACGGCGCAGTCATATTATTTGTTCCCTTTGGTGGCAGGCGAAGATAACGTCACTTTCTCTTCACTGGTTTCTTCTTTTACCGGTTCAACCCTCGGCGCGCGCTTTTTCAAACGCTTATCAAACCAGGCCACCAGTATCGGCGCGGTAATCATGGTGATGATGCTCGCCGTCGCCAGCTGCGCGGTCGCGGCATCCACGTACATCGCCAGCGAGGGATCGGCCTGAGCCACCATTGCCGGCGTCAGCGCAGAGCTGGCGGCGGTCGTCCCCAGCGCGGCGCCCAGCGCGGTTTTCTTCTTCAGGAACAGGTTGTAGATAAAATAGAACACAATGCCGGTTAGCGCAGAGATAATGCCAAGCAGGATCCCGGACAGTCCGGCGGTAAAGACCGTGTTAATGCTGGAATTGGCGCCGATGGCAAACGACATAATAATGATAATCAGCGGCTGAGCGGCGGCACACAGCTGTTTGAAACGCTCATCAAGGTTGCCCCACAGCATACCAATCAGCAGCGGGATCAGCATCGATAGCAGCGCGGCGAAAGGAATATTGGCCAGGCCGCTGACCCCCAGCACCATCATGGTAACAAAGGGCCCATCCTTGACGCAGAAGACGGAGATCGCCCCGGCATCGCTGGCATCGCCGTAGTTGCTGCACAGCGCGATATATAGCGAGCTGTTGGAGCTGGTTAAACAGGCAATCAGCGCCAGGGTCGAAATACCGAGGAAACCGTTGGGGCCAAACATCGCCCCGGCCACCCATACGGCCAGCGCGCCGGCGAGGCATTTCAGCAACAACAGCACCGCGCCTTTATAGAGCGGCAGGCCGGCCTGGCGGATATTGATCGAGGTACCACAAATCAGCAGAAAAATCCCCATCATTGCGCTGGAACCGACTTTGAATAATGCGGTCGTCGGGCCGCCGATGCCCAGGACTTCTGGAGCAAAGGTATTAATAAGAATCGCCACGAGCAACGGAATAATAATTAAACCGCCTGGCACCTTATTCATCTTCTCTAATATATTTATGTTCATAGGGTAACTCATAAATTATGATTCAACAGAGATAACGACGCAATACTACCCGGACGACCATTACGTCGCTTTTTATTTATATGACCTGTGGGTTATAGCTGCGCTTCTTTATAAATTCTTTCAACAATTGTACTAATAATATCTTCTGGTCCGGTTAAACCGCCTTTGCCGACGCAAATCAATCCCGCATAATCGCCGCCGATAATACGCACCATATCGGTTTGCGGTATCACGTAGTCAATCATTTCAATGCCGGTAGCGCCAAGCTCTTTAAGAACATTCACCATCGTATCGCCGCCGGTCATATACAGGCCTTTAATTTCTCCGGCTGCGCAGTTAAGCACTTCACGAACAATATTCCCCAGTCCCTGGTTAATATTTTCCGCAGCCTGTCCGTGGACCAGCCCAAAGCGCTGCTCTTCTTCCTGAAGATTCAGCAGCCGCCCGGTTAACGCGGATTCAAAAACGAAGATAGCGTTCTGCTGCGCCGGCACGCACTGCCGGGCATGCTGCACCACGCGATTCACTTCGATTTCAGCGGCGTTTTTCCTGTCAACCAGCAGTTCGGCATCAACAGGGATGTGACACACTCTTTCATCATTAGCGATCAGGTACTGAAGCTGCTTTTTGGTCACCGGCGTGGCGCTACCGGCAACCACCAGAATCGAACCGCGCGGGTTTTCCGCCCCTGACGACGCTGTTGCGCTGCTGCGCGCTTCCCGCACCAGGCCACGACGGACCGCAAGCCGCTCGGTAAAAGGCCCCGGGTCGACCGCCAGCACGTTCCAGTTCAGCGCCACCACCGCCCCGGCAATCGCATCGACATCGTCAACGGTGATCGCATCGACGACGATCACCCGCACGCCGCGCTGCTGCTGTTCCTGGAGATCCCGCTGCAGTTGCTCCTCGCCTTTCATTACCGACGCCAGCGCGATATGCCCGACCTGATGATGGGTCTGCGCCGCCAGCAATCCCGGCACCCAGGATTCGGTAACCGGAGTACGCACATCGCGTGCGACATCGGTTCGCGAAAGCGCGACGGAGTCAATTACCGAATAGCCGCCAACCAGAATTCGCCGCGACTGCGGCATCGCCGGCACGACGACGGCAACCGTTTCCAGCGGCAATTGTTCCAGCATGGCATCAATTTCAAAGCCGATGCCGCCGCGCAGCGTGGTATCAATACGCTTGGTAAAGTAGTGCGCGCCGCGCGCCTGCAGCTGCTTCACCGCGGCGCTGACCTGCTGCTGGGCTTCCGCTTTCGGCAAAGGACGGCTGTCGCTGCTGACGACCATCGCCGGATACTCCACCTCATTGCGGGCGAAGGATTCAGTATCGAAGAACGCGGCGGTTTTTAACCCGCTACGCGCCAGCAGCACCCCGACGGTGGTCGCACCGGTCAGATCGTCGGCCACGATCCCCAGCTTACCGCTTTCCCCCTGCGGCCAGATCATTTCAATACAGGCGGGCGTCACGCCGGAGACGTAGATCCCTTCATGAATAAACTCCGCCAGCGGACCACTTTTACCGGTGGGATGGAGGTTAATCGTCGGAATACCGCGTTTGGGATAGAGACCGCAGCGTAGCGTGCCGCCGCAGTCGATAACCATCAGACCGATCTCCTCTTCCGGCGGCTCGCCGTTTTTAAATACGTCGACGGAAGGCCAGCCGGTCAGTTCGCTCAGGCGCTCAACAACCGGGGGACAAATCCCCCCGGTGATATAAGCAATCTTTTTCGCCTGGCTAATATTAATGGTCAGCGGCCCGCCCCAGCCCTTACAGCCTTTGCTAATTAACAGATGTTTTTCCATTTCTCTGCCCTTTTGCTTCGCATTAACCTCAGCGATTAGTGGTTTTTCATTTTCCAGTAGCTCACCGCGGCCATTGTGGACTCCAGCATACTGACGGTGCCCGCTTTACCGGTGCCGGCAATATCAAACGCCGTGCCGTGGTCTACCGAGCTACGCATAAACGGCAGGCCAAAGGTAATGGTCACGGAACGCTCAAAATCGAGGGTTTTACAGGCGATATGCCCCTGATCGTGGTAAAGCGAGAGGATGGCGTCATAGCGCCCCTGTTTACCCAGATGGAAGACGGAATCTGCCGGCACCGGGCCGATGGCGTTAATCCCCATTTCCTGCGCCGCTTTGACTGCCGGGATGAGGTTATCGGCTTCTTCGTGGCCAAACAGGCCGTTGTCTGAACCATGCGGATTCAGCGCGGCTACCGCAATGCGCGGATTTTTGATATTCAGCGCGGTAAACTCATGGTGGATCTGCTGTACGCAGGCCAGAACGCGCTCTTTATTGGCGTAATCGCAGGCGTCTTTAAGCGCCATATGACGGCTCACGAAGAAGACCCGCAGGTTATGAACGTGGAACATGGTCAGGCCATAATCGGATTGCGTTTCAACCTGATAGATTTCGGTATGACCCGGCAGTTTACATCCCGCCAGCTTGATTGCTTCTTTATGAATCGGCGCGGTAGAGACCACATCGATCAGGCCGGCTTTCCCCAGTTCGATAGATTTCAGCACATAGTCCAGCGACATCTGCCCCGCCAGCTTCTGCACTTTGCCCCATTCAATACTCCCGCAGTCATACTCACCGGTTTCCAGCACGTCCAGCGTACCCCAGCTGAAGCGAGCTTCCTGCGGATGGCTAATTTTGTTAATCGGAAAATCACAGCCCATGATTTTCATTGCTCTGGCGATAATCGGCGCTGAGCCAATCAAAAAAGGTTTGCACTCGTCGTAGACGCTTTTCTCCATCATCGTCGCGACTGAAATCTCCGGACCAATCCCGGCAGGATCGCCAATGGTAAGTGCGACAACGGGCTTTTTCTCTTGTGACATCGTGGACCTCTCGTAGTGAAGTTCGGTTTGTTCATATGTTCAATAGTGAATCATATGCTCAAAACATTACCTGATGATTGAGAGGTTATTGGTGATTTAGATCACATAAAAAAATCCATAGATTTATTTTATAAAAAAATGTGATCTAACATATGTTCATTGGGTGATAAAAAGTTCAATCTCTCTCATTAGCGAAAGCCATTTCACGACAAGCTATTGATTTACCTATTATGGAGAACAAGATGGAACAAATCTGGTTAGGAACCAGCTGGAAAATGAATAAACCGTTATCGCAAGCCATGGCCTTTTGTGAAACGCTGGCGCAGCGGTTACCGCAGGTGAGGCATCCGAAAATCCAGCCGTTTATTATTCCCCCTTTCACCGCCATTTATCCCGTCAGCCAGTATCTACAGCAGCATCAGATCCCCTGCCTGACCGGCGCGCAGAATATGCATGAAGCGGAAAACGGCGCCTGGACCGGTGAAATTTCCGCCGCCATGCTGGCTGAAACCGGCGCCTCCCTGGTCGAGCTTGGTCACTCCGAGCGTCGCGGCGCGTTCAATGAATCCGACGCCGCCATTAACCAAAAAGTGCATCGCGCCCTGCGTCACGGCCTTCGACCTCTGATCTGTATCGGCGACAGCGCCGATGAAAAACGCTGGCAGGTCTCACGGGAAACGGTAGTGCGGCAGATGAAAATCGCGCTTTATGGCCTGAATGAACAGCAGGTTTTACACACTCTGGTTGCCTATGAGCCCATATGGGCTATCGGCGAACACGGCACGCCGGCGACGCCGGAGCAGGCCGCAGAGATCCACCGGGCGCTGCGTCAGGCGTTATGCGAGACCTTCGGCGAAGAAATCGGACGGCGCATTCCCCTGCTGTACGGCGGTAGCGTCAATCGGCAAAATGCCGTAGAACTGCTTCAGCAGGATGACATTAACGGACTGTTTATTGGCCGCGCGGCATGGGATGCCAACGGCTATTGCGACATTGTTCAACGCGTTACAGAGGAATTTATTCTTCAGGCGCAGTAGTATTAGGGAGACATCAAAGATGGAAACACCAGGCGATAACTATGACTGAACAAGACTCAGATTATGCGCTGCTGACAGAAATTGCCGTGGCCTATTACGATCAGGAGCAAACCCAGGAAGAGATTGCAAAACGCTTTGGGATCTCACGCATTAAGGTCGGTCGGTTGCTGAAAAAAGCTCGCCACGAAGGGATTGTCGAGATCAGCGTGAAATACCACCCGGTCTTCAGCTCCCAGATTGAGCAGCAGTTTATCTCCCATTTCGGCATCAAGCGCGCACTTATCGCCCTGGACCATCACGACGAGGATGAACAGCGCCAGCAGGTCGCGGCGCTGGTCAGCAACTATCTCGCCGGGATCCTCAAAAGCGATATGACCGTGACCGTCGGGCAGGGTCGCAACGTCGCCGCCGTGGCCAACCACGTGGGGATCTTTCCAGAACGCAACTGTCGCTTTATTTGCGGTATCGGCGGCACCAAGCGCGACAACCAGCTGATCGATGCCGATCACATCAGTCGAAACCTGGCGCGTAAATTCAACGGTTTTAGCGAAACGCTGTACGCCCCGGCCTATGTCGAAACGCCGGAACTGCGCTCAGCGTTTATGCAAAACCGGCTGATTAAAGCCACGCTCGAACAGGCAAGCAAGGCGGATGTAGCCATCATTGGCCTTGGCGATATGAACGAAAATAGCTTTATGGTGCAGCTCGGCTGGTTCTCCCCACAGGAAATTGCGACTGCGCGCCAGGAACAGGGCGTAGTGGGCGATCTCGCTGGCTATAGTTTTTTCAATATTCAGGGTAAACCGGTTGATACGGTGATGAACGATCGGGTTATCGGGCTGAGCCTTGAACAGCTTCGCGCCATCCCGTGCGTGATCGCCATTGCTTCGGAAAGCACCAAGGCAACGGCGATCCTCGGCGCGCTGCGCACCGGCGTAATTGATGTGTTGGCCACCAGCGCATCTAATGCCCGGGCGGTGATCAATATGCAGAAGGCGCTATGAATAAAGGGCGCCGAGGCGTCCTGAATTTCATGAGCGGCCTGCCCAGGCGATTGCCGTACGCTTTTTCCGGGCGGTGGCAAAAGCCGGGATTATTTCTTGCCCTGATTTTTCGTTAAGACAGCATCAAGCTTGCCCGCAATATCATTCAGCGGCTTCCACAACGCGCCCAGCACGATAAGCGGCCCGAACCACGCCGAACCGCCCTGCGCGCTCTGGCCCTCAATCAGCAGAAACAGCAGATGAAACAGGCAGGAAGCCGCGGATACGACGCTGAGAATAAGAGAGAGGATGAACAGAATATTTCTGCTATCAGAAAGACGAGGCAGGCCATACTGACTCCACAGGCCAACCCCCACTGCGGCCAAAAATATCGCAGCAGATAGTGCTAATGGGCTATCCATAGCCACTCCTGTTTTCCGTAACGCGGTATTGGTGAGGTTGCGTCTACCCGGCCAGCTGTTTCAGCAGCTTTTCCACAAAGCGCGGCACTTCTTCGCTTGCCGGGCCATAGTGTTTCTCGGCAAATTCGCTGCCTACCTGGCTTGGTTCGAGATTTAGCTCAACCGTGTGGGCGCCCTGCAGCCGCGCTTCATGGACAAACCCTGCCGCCGGATAAACGTGCCCGGAAGTACCGATGGCGATAAAGATATCCGCCTCCGCCAGCGCCAGGTAGATTTCATCCATATCCAGCGGCATCTCGCCGAACCACACCACGTGCGGGCGCAGCGGCGCGGGAAACTGGCAGCAGTGACACTTATCTTCCGTCGTCACATCACCGGTCCACGCCACCACCTGGCCGCTCCACGAACAGCGCACCTTCAGCAGCTCGCCGTGCATATGGATCACCCGACGGTTGCCCGCGCGCTCGTGCAGATTATCGATATTCTGGGTCACCAGTAGAAAATGGTCACCCAGTCTCTCTTCCAGCCGCGCCAGCGCCTGATGCGCCGCATTGGGCGCAATGTCCGGGCTTTGCAGCTGACGACGGCGATCGTTGTAAAACGCCTGCACCAGCGCCGGGTCGCGGGCGAACCCTTCCGGCGTTGCGACGTCTTCTACCCGATGCTCCTCCCACAGGCCGTCGGCGGCGCGGAAGGTTTTAATTCCCGACTCCGCCGAAATACCCGCGCCGGTTAGCACCACGACTCTTGGTTTTTCCATCGTTTCAGGTGTCTCCTTATCTTCGCCGAAGAAAATCCGCTGACGCAGACGGTCTCGTAACCGACGCTTATTGCGGCGAAATCGGCTTAATCGATGTAAGCGGCGCGACTGCATAGCTACCTCTGTCGTTAATGAGTCAGATGAAGGAAGGCCGCACCGCGCATACCTCCCGCATCGCCATGACGCGCGCGTTCGATGCGCGGCACGCTGGCAACGGGGAGCAGATGTCGCGGCAGGCGCTGCGCCAGCCCTTCGGTTATTGCTGTAAAGTTAGACAATCCCCCGCCCAACACCAGCAGATCCGGGTCGACAATCGTTAAAATATTGCCCAGGCACACCGCCAGCAGATCGAGGTAGCGCTCAACGTGCTCGCGCGCCTTCGCGTCGCCCTGCTGCCAGAGCGCGACGATCTCGGGTGAGGTTAAGGATTGTTGGTAAAAATGGTGGTACAGCCAGGCAAAGCCGCGTCCGGAAAGGTAGTTTTCAATGCAGCCCAGTTGGCCGCAGCCGCAGCGCGTAAGCGGGAAATCGCGCCCTACAACTTCCAGCGCATCCACCGGCAGGCGGATATGGCCGAATTCGCCGGTTATATAGCGATGCCCGGTAATCGATTTACCGTTGAGCACCAGCCCGCCGCCAACGCCGGTGCCGAGGATCATCCCCATCACCAGCGGGTATTGGGTAAATTCGTCGTCCCACGCTTCGGAGAGGGCAAAACAGTTGGCGTCGTTATCAAGCCGCACATCGCGCCCCAGCCGCTCGCTCAGATCGGCCCGCAGCCGTCTGCCGCTGGCGGCAGGGACGTTGGCGGCATAGAGCGTACCGTCTTCCGTCTCCGGCATGCCGGGAATACCGATGCCCACCGAACCCTGACAGCCGAAGCGCTGGTCGGCCTCCGCCACCAGCGCTTCTACCGCTTGCAAAAAATCTTCATAGCTCTCTTTTGGCGTGGCGACGCGTTTTTCCCACTGCAGCCGCCGCGCGTTATCAAATACGCCCAGCGCTATTTTGCTGCCGCCAATGTCAAATCCATAGTACATTTCAGCCATTCCTCTTTACCGATCGGCAACGCCGACCATGACGATAAATTACTGGCCACTCAGCACCCTCGCCGGGTCAATGCGGCTGGCGCGGCGGGCGGGATACCAGCTGGCCAGCAAACTCAGCAACAGTGCCGTCACCAGCACGTAAACGACGTCCAGCCAGTGCAGTTCAGACGGCAGGAAGTCAATAAAATAGATGTCGCCGGAGAGGAATTTATGCCCGATCAGATCCTCAATACCGTTAATGATTGCGGTCAGCTTAAATGCGCAGATAACGCCAATAGCCACGCCAATCAGGCTACCTACCGAACCGGCAAGTAAACCATACCATACGAAAATCGCGCGGATCAGCCCGTCTTTTGCGCCAAGCGTGCGCAGCACCGCAATATCGCCGCTTTTATCTTTCACCGCCATCACCAGGGTCGAGACGATGTTAAAGCAGGCCACGCCAATCACCAGCACCATCGCCAGATACATAATGGCGCGAATCATCTGAATATCCCGGTACATATAGCCGTAGGTACCGATCCAGCTTTTGATGTAAACGTAGCTGTTGGTCACTTCGCCCGCATCGCGTACCAGCGTATTGGCATGAAACACGTCGGTCACTTTGATAGCGATCCCCGTCACGCTGCTGCCCATATCCAGGTACTGCTGCGCATCCTGCATGGGAATCATGGCAAAACTATGATCGAGCTGGCCGCTGAGCTGCAAAATGCCGGTAACATGAAGCCTGACGCGCTTTGGCTGCAGCAGCTGGTGCTCGGCATCGGAGTTAGGGATCATGATCGACACCCAGTCGCCCTGCTTGACGTGCAGCGCATCGGCAACGCCCTTACCGAGGATCACCTGCTGCTCGCCGGCTTTAAAGCTGGCCCACGCATTGTTCTGCACAAAGTTGGGTAACGAACTGAGACGGCTTTCCTGCTGCGGGTCGACGCCTTTCACCTGAATTGCGCGCATGTTGCTGCCGCTCTCCACCAACCCGGTGAAGTTAATATAAGGCGCCGCGGCAACGATACCTTTGACCTTTTCAACCTTCGCCAGCGCCTCGTTCCAGTTGTTCCACGGCTGGTTTACCGGCTCAATTTCACCGTGCGGGACCACCGCCAGAATGCGGTTATTGAGCTCGCGTTCGAAGCCGTTCATCGCGCTCAGGCCAACGATCAACACCGCCACGCCCAGCGCGATACCGATGGTCGAAATAACCGAAATCAGCGACACCATCCCACCGCGCCGCCGTCCACGGCTGAAGCGCAGGGCAATCAATAACGATAACGGAGAAGCCATTACTCGGCCCCCATCAGGGAGAGTTCAGCGGTCAGGCGCCCGTCGCGCATCTCCAGCTGGCGGCTCATGCGTTTTGCCAGCTGGAGGTCGTGCGTCACCACCAGGAAGGCGGTGCGCTGGGCGACGTTCAGCTCGCCAAGTAGCTGAAAAATGCTGTCGGCGTTGCGGGCGTCAAGGTTACCGGTGGGTTCGTCCGCCAGCACCAGACGCGGTTTATTAACCAGCGCACGAGCAATCGCGACGCGCTGACGCTCGCCGCCGGAGAGCTCCGACGGACGGTGATCGCTACGGTGCTCAAGCCCGACGGAGCGCAGCATCGCTTTCGCCTGACGCTCGATATCCGCCGCCTTCTGTTTACCAATCAGCAGCGGCATCGCTACGTTTTCCAGGGCAGTGAAATCCGGCAGCAGATGGTGAAACTGATAGATAAAGCCCAGTTCGCGATTGCGCAGATCGGCGCGGGCGGCGGCGGAGAGCCGGCTCATTGGCTGGCCGGAAAAGATAACGTCACCGGAGGTTGGCGTGTCCAGCCCGCCCAGCAGATGCAGCAGCGTACTTTTGCCGGAACCGGAGGTACCGACAATCGCCATCATCTCGCCCTCTTCAATGCTGAAGCTGACATCGTGCAACACGTCGGTCTGCACGGTGCCTTCCTGATAGCGTTTGCACAGGTTGTCGCATTGCAGCAGGATCTTATTCATAACGTAAAGCCTCAGCGGGTTGAGTGGCGGCAGCGCGCCATGAAGGATACAACGTAGAGAGTAATGCCAGCGCCATGGCCACGAGGGCAATGACGATGACCTGCAGCGGCTCAATAGCCACCGGCAGCGCGGCGCCGTCGAGGAACGCGCCGATAATCGGCATCAAATTATTGAGCTGGCTGGCAAGCAGCGCGCCCAGCCCGGCGCCGAGCAGCGCACCGACGATCCCGGCGCTGGCCCCCTGGACCATAAATACCAGCATGATCTGCCGCGGCGTCAGGCCGAGGGTCTGCAGGATCGCCACTTCACCCTGTTTTTCCATCACCATCATGCCCAGAGAAGTAATGATGTTAAAGGCGGCCACGGCGATAATCAGGCTCAGCAGCAGGCCCATCATATTTTTTTCCATCCGCACGGCCTGGAACAGTTCGCCTTTTCGCTCGCGCCAGTCCTGCCATTTGGTGCCTTCCGGCAGTTTCTGCTGGCTGAGCGTGTCGACCTGCAGAGGCTGACTCAGCCACAGACGCCAGCCGGTAATGTTCCCCTGGGGGTAACGCATCAGGCGAGAAGCATCGTCGATATTGGTCAACATCTGATAGCCATCGACTTCGCTGCTGGCGGCAAAGGTACCGATCACGTTGAACAGGCGCTGGCTGGGAAGCCGCCCCATCGGGGTAAACTGGCTGGCGGAAGGCACCATCACGCGGATCCGATCGCCGCGGTTGACCCCCAACTGCCCTGCCAGCTGCTCACCCAGGATGACGTTATATTTTCCGGCCTGCAGATCGCTCTGCTTCACGTTAACCAGATAAGGGGTCAATGGATCTTTTTGCGCCGGGTCGATGCCGAGCATCACGCCAACCGCTACGCTGCGGGCGCTTTGCAGCACCACATCGCCGGTGGTCAGCGGCGCCACGCGGGTGACGCCCTGTAGTCTGGCTGTGCTTTCCGGCAGTTTTTGCGGGTTTATAGACCCCTGCTGTGCGCTGAGAATGGCCTGCGGCATCAGCCCCAGGATGTTGTTTTGCAGCTCGCGCTCAAAGCCGTTCATCACCGAAAGAACGGTCACCAGCGCCATCACGCCAAGCGTAATGCCAATAGTGGAAAGCCAGGAGACGAAACGACCGAAGCGGTCGGCTGCGCGCCCGCGCATATAGCGAAGGCCGATAAAAAGTGCGGCAGGTTGATACATGTAATCCATCTGATTGCTGATAGCCGATGTCCGAGTATATAAGCGATTATGAGCAGCGTAAATGACTGAAACCTGTAGATTTTATTGGCAAAATCAGTAAAAAATCAATATAAACAACAACATAGAAACATAAGTCGTTATTTAACTTTACGCTTATCGGAGTTCGTTACATTTTCGTCCGTAACATGACCTTTGCGATACGGGTTGGCGAATCCTGGTCGATCGCTGATAATCAGACTATTGAATATCAGCGAGTTGCCCTCCATATCGGCAGAGCGAATCCTCAAGAGATCATGATACCGTCTATGCCTGAACAATACCGATACTCTCTGCCGGTTAAAGCCGGCGATCAGCGCCAGCTTGGCGAACTGACCGGCGCGGCCTGCGCCACTCTGGTGGCTGAAATGGCCGAGCGCCACGGCGGCCCGGTGGTACTGATAGCCCCCGATATGCAGAACGCCCTGCGTCTGAATGATGAAATCAGGCAGTTTACCGACAGCATGGTAGCAGGCCTGGCGGACTGGGAAACGCTCCCCTACGATAGCTTCTCTCCGCACCAGGATATTATCTCTTCACGTCTCGCCACCCTGTACCAGCTCCCGACCATGGAACGCGGCGTGCTGATCGTCCCGGTCAGCACTCTCATGCAGCGCGTCTGTCCGCATAATTTCCTCCACGGCCACGCGCTGGTGATGAAAAAAGGCCAGCGGCTGTCGCGGGATGCGCTGCGCTCGCAGCTGGATAGCGCCGGCTATCGTCACGTCGATCAGGTCATGGAGCACGGCGAGTACGCCACGCGCGGCGCATTGCTTGATCTGTTCCCGATGGGCAGCGAGCAGCCCTACCGTCTCGATTTTTTTGATGATGAGATCGATAGCCTGCGTCTGTTCGACGTCGACAGCCAGCGAACGCTGGAGGAAGTCGCCAGTATCAACCTGCTTCCGGCGCACGAATTTCCGACCGACCAGGCCGCTATCGAGCTGTTTCGCAGCCAGTGGCGCGACCGCTTCGAGGTTAAGCGCGACGCCGAGCATGTTTATCAGCAGGTCAGTAAAGGCACGCTGCCTGCGGGGATCGAATACTGGCAGCCTCTGTTCTTTAACGAACCGCTGCCGCCGCTGTTCAGCTATTTCCCGGCGAAAACGCTGATCGTCAACACCGGCGATCTCGAAGCCAGCGCCGAACGCTTCCAGAATGAAACCCGCGCTCGCTTTGAAAATCGCGGCGTTGATCCGATGCGTCCGCTTTTGCCGCCGGAGCAGCTGTGGTTGCGCAGCGATGAACTGTTCAGCGAGCTGAAAAAATGGCCGCGCGTGCAGCTCAAAACCGAACGCCTGGCGGAGAAGGCCGCTAATACCAATCTCGGCTATCAAAAATTACCCGAGCTGGCGATTCAGGCGCAGAACAAAGCGCCGCTGGATAACCTGCGCCGATTCCTCGAATCCTTTAGCGGGCCGGTGATTTTCTCGGTTGAGAGCGAGGGACGCCGCGAAGCACTCGGTGAAATGCTGGCCCGCATCAAGATCGCGCCAAAGCATATTTTGCGTCTTGAAGAGGCGACGGGTAACGGCCGCTATTTGATGATCGGCGCCGCCGAGCATGGCTTTATTGATAGCCAGCGCAACCTGGCGCTGATTTGCGAAAGCGACCTGCTGGGCGAGCGCGTTGCCCGCCGTCGTCAGGATTCACGCCGCACCATCAATCCGGATACGTTGATTCGTAACCTGGCGGAGCTGCATATCGGTCAGCCGGTGGTGCATCTGGAGCATGGAGTTGGGCGCTATGCCGGAATGACGACCCTTGAAGCGGGCGGCATTAATGGCGAATACCTGATGCTGACCTACGCCAACGACGCCAAACTGTACGTCCCGGTGTCCTCACTGCATCTGATTAGCCGCTATGCGGGCGGGGCGGAAGAGAATGCGCCGCTGCATAAACTGGGCGGCGACGTCTGGGCGCGAGCGCGGCAGAAAGCGGCCGAGAAAGTGCGCGACGTGGCCGCCGAGCTGCTGGATATCTATGCCCAGCGCGCGGCGAAAGCCGGCTATGCGTTTAAACATGATAAACAGCAGTATCAGCTGTTTTGCGACAGCTTCCCGTTCGAGACCACGCCCGACCAGGCGCAGGCTATTAACGCCGTCCTGAGCGATATGTGCCAGCCTCTGGCGATGGACCGTCTGGTGTGCGGCGATGTTGGCTTCGGCAAAACGGAAGTGGCGATGCGCGCCGCTTTCCTGGCGGTCGAAAACCATAAGCAGGTGGCGGTGCTGGTGCCAACCACCCTGCTCGCCCAGCAGCACTTCGATAACTTCCGCGATCGCTTTGCTAACTGGCCGGTGCGTATTGAGATGCTTTCGCGCTTTCGCAGCGCCAAAGAGCAGGCGCAGATCCTTGAGCAAGTCGCGGAAGGAAAAATCGATATTCTTATCGGCACCCATAAACTGCTGCAGCCGGACGTTAAGCTGCGCGATCTCGGTCTCCTGATTGTTGATGAAGAGCACCGCTTTGGCGTGCGTCACAAAGAGCGCATCAAGGCAATGCGCGCCGACGTCGATATCCTGACCCTGACCGCGACGCCTATTCCGCGCACGCTGAATATGGCGATGAGCGGTATGCGCGATCTTTCGATCATCGCCACGCCGCCCGCCCGCCGTCTGGCGGTCAAAACCTTCGTGCGCGAATATGACGCGCTGGTGGTACGCGAGGCGATCCTGCGTGAGGTGCTGCGCGGCGGCCAGGTTTACTACCTCTATAATGACGTGGAAAACATCCAGAAAGCCGCCGAGAGGCTGGCGGAGCTGGTGCCGGAAGCGCGCATTACCATCGGTCATGGACAGATGCGCGAGCGCGAGCTCGAGCGGGTGATGAACGATTTCCATCACCAGCGTTTTAACGTGCTGGTCTGTACCACCATTATCGAAACCGGGATCGACATACCCACGGCGAACACCATTATTATTGAGCGTGCCGATCACTTCGGCCTGGCTCAGCTGCATCAGCTACGCGGACGCGTTGGCCGGTCGCACCATCAGGCCTATGCCTGGCTGCTGACGCCGCATCCGAAAGCGATGACCCCCGATGCGCAAAAACGCCTTGAGGCTATTGCATCGCTGGAAGATCTCGGCGCTGGCTTTGCGCTGGCGACCCATGACCTCGAAATTCGCGGCGCGGGCGAGCTGCTGGGCGAAGATCAGAGCGGTTCTATGGAAACCATCGGCTTCTCCCTCTATATGGAGCTACTGGAAAACGCCGTTGACGCGCTGAAGGCCGGGCGCGAGCCCTCGCTGGAAGATCTCACCAGCCAGCAAACCGAAGTTGAGCTACGGATGCCGTCGCTGCTGCCGGACGACTTTATCCCGGATGTGAATACTCGCCTGTCGTTCTACAAACGCATTGCCAGCGCGAAGAGTGAGAATGAGCTGGAGGAGATCAAAGTCGAACTTATCGATCGCTTTGGCCTGCTGCCGGATCCGGCCCGGAATCTGCTCGATATCGCCCGGCTGCGCCAGCAGGCGCAGAAGCTGGGGATCCGCAAGCTTGAGAGCAATGAAAAAGGCGGCACCATTGAGTTTAACGAGAAGAATAACGTTAATCCGATGTGGCTGATTGGCCTGCTGCAGAAGCAGCCGCAGCACTATCGACTGGATGGCCCGACGCGCCTCAAATTTACGCAGGACCTCGCCGAGCGTAAAACGCGGATGGACTGGGTGCGCCAGTTTATGCTTCAGCTGGAAGAGAACGCCACCGCTTAACGGTGCCCGGGATACGATCCGCGCGTCGTATCCCGGCCCCCTCATATTCGGCAAAATTTACAAACAGTTTGCAATCCCTCTGCACTTCCACACACTCTTTCGACCATAATCTCAGGGACTTTTCGTATAAAAATAACCACTTACTTAATATGGAATTAAGGTAATGAAGAGCTTTTCGCGACTTTCTTTCTGGCTGGGGATGATGGCTATCGCCGCCGCGCTGGCGCTGCCCGCTCGCGCCAATACCTGGCCCCTGCCGCCTCCGGGCAGCCGTCTGGTCGGGCAGAACCAGTTCCACGTGGTCGAGAATAATGGCGGCTCGCTGGAAGCGATCGCTAAGAAGTACAACGTCGGTTTTCTGGCCCTGCTTCAGGCGAACCCCGGCGTGGATCCTTACGTTCCGCGAGCCGGTAGCGTGCTGACGATTCCGCTGCAAACTCTGCTGCCCGACGCGACGCGAGAAGGGTTAGTCCTTAACCTGGCCGAACTTCGTCTCTATTACTATCCGCCGGGCAAAAATGAAGTGACCGTGTACCCTATCGGCATCGGCCAGCTCGGCGGTGATACCATCACCCCAACGATGGTCACCACCGTATCCGACAAACGCGCCAACCCAACCTGGACGCCTACGGCCAATATTCGCGCCCGCTATAAGGCGATGGGCATTGACCTGCCTGCCGTTATGCCCGCCGGGCCGGATAACCCGATGGGCCACCACGCCATTCGTCTGGCAGCGTACGGCGGCGTCTACCTGCTGCACGGCACCAACGCCGATTTCGGTATCGGCATGCGCGTAAGCTCCGGCTGTATTCGTCTGCGCGATGATGATATCAAAGCGTTGTACAATGAAATTAGCCCGGGCACCCGAGTGACGATAATCAATACGCCTATTAAGGTATCCGTTGAGCCGAACGGTACCCGTCTGGTAGAAGTGCACCAGCCGCTGTCAAAGCATATTGACGACGATCCGCAGACCCTGCCGATTACGCTCACTGACAGCATGCAGGCTTTCAAACAGGCGCAGTTGACCGATACCGAAGTGATGGAACGTGCAATGATGCTGCGCTCCGGTATGCCGGTTGATGTGACCCGTCACCCTCGGGCCAGCGAACAGTCGCTATAGTTCATCCGCTAACGGACGTAAAAAAACCGCCTTCAGTTCACACTGAGGCGGTTTTTTTATGGCAATAATCAAACAGAGTACAGCTTTACTGCGTTTCGCGGCGCCATAAAGGGGTGGGCGCCGTGTCTCAGCAGGGAATAACTTACTTCTTACTTCGCGCGGTCAGCTGAAGGGGGTCAGAACCGCGCGTGGTCAGTGGCAAAACAGGGGTGGTGCTAAATTATTTATAGATAACCGCGGTTCCGTGAAGGGTATTTGGACCGGTTACTGAAGTGATACGGTAAGAGGTTGCACCCATCTCTTCCGCTTTTTGCGCCAGCTGATCTTCCAGAGAACCCAGGTTGGTGCCAGCAGAGGCGGAAACGGTACCGATTTTATGCTGGCCCGCCGGAGTGGATTGAACTTCAACAGCGGCAAAGCTGGCGAAAGAGAGCGAGCTGAGAACAGCGGCGATGGTTAATGTTTTAACATTTTTCATGATTATTAAACCTGTGCAGATGAATATTTTTGTAGGGACGAACGCATTTACTTAACGATCGATAGGTAAATAATAATGTGATCCACATCACACGTCAAACTATTTTTATAACGTTCGTTTAACTATTTACAAACAGCTTAAAATTCATACATATATGAATTATTTATTTTTAGGCCTGCATCGCTGGCAGCCCGTCAGCTTTATTTTTATAATGCTTCTTCAACACACCAACACAGGTACAGCGGCACCATGACAACTGACGTTCAAAGTTGCACGAAAAAAAGCCGTGGCCGACCTAAAGTGTTCGACAGGGAAGCGGCGCTGGATAAGGCCATGACACTCTTCTGGCAGCACGGCTATGAAGCCACCTCTCTCGCCGATCTAGTCGAGGCGACGGGCGCAAAAGCGCCAACGCTTTATGCCGAGTTCGTGAATAAAGAGGGGTTGTTTCGGGCGGTGCTGGATCGCTACATCTCGCGTTTTGCCGCCAGGCATGAGGCGCTTTTGTTTGACGACGAGAAAACCGTCGATCGGGCCTTGCGCGATTATTTCACCGCCGTCGCGACCTGCTTCACCAGCAAAGAGACGCCAGCAGGCTGTTTTATGATCAATACCTCTGCGGCGCTGGCGGCCTCCTCAACCGATATCGCCAATACCGTGAAGTCGCGGCACGCGATGCAGGAACAGACGCTCACTCATTTTCTCCAGCAGCGGCAGCTGCGCGGCGAACTGCCGCCAGACGGCGATGTTCATCAGCTGGCGCAGTTCCTGAACTGTATACTGCAGGGGATGTCCATCAGCGCCCGCGAAGGCGCCGATTTCACTAAAATCATGCAAATTGCCGAAACCACGCTGCGGTTGTGGCCCCAGGTTCTTCAGCGCTAATTTCTCCTTTACCGGTGGGCGCACCACCGGTTTCACCCCGCCTTACCCACACATTACGTCATGTTTTCAGTCGTTTATTTCTTTTTTTCTCGAGAATGATATTGATAACAATAATCAATACGGGCAGAATTCAGCCTTAAACATTTCTGTTTATTTCACCCTGTAACAACCGGTGCACCCGTACCGGAAAATTAAAACAACGATATCGTTAGCCCTAACTAATTCGAGTTGCAGGACAAGGTACTTGTGCCTTGATCTGCGCTAGTGCTGGCCCCGTAGGGGCCAGCGCCATGGATGGGCCGAGTTATCCTAAGCCAACACCTGCGACTTGAAGAATGACGGGCATAAACTCATAAAAGGAATGAGCATGAACAAGCGTCTCTGGGTACTCAACCCACTGCTGCTGGCAACCGCCCTGCCCGCCTGGGCCGCTGATGACAATATGATCGTCAGCGCTAACCGAACGCATCGCACCGTCGCTGAAATGGCGCAGACCACCTGGGTCATTGAAGGCCAGGAGATTGAACAGCAGGTACAGGGCGGTAAAGAATTTAAAGATGTGCTTGCGCAGCTGATCCCTGGCATCGACGTCAGCAGCCAGGGACGCACCAACTACGGCATGAACATGCGCGGCCGCGCGATCGTCGTCCTGATCGATGGCGTTCGCCTTAACTCCTCCCGTACCGACAGTCGCCAGCTGGATTCAATCGATCCGTTTAACATTGAACATATCGAGGTGATCTCCGGCGCCACCTCGCTCTACGGCGGCGGCAGTACCGGTGGTCTTATCAATATCGTCACCAAAAAGGGACAACAAGAGCGTCAGGTCGATCTGGAACTGGGAGGCAAATCCGGCTTTGCTAATAGCAACGATCGCGATGAACGCGTGGCGGCAGCGGTCAGCGGCGGTACCGACCACGCTTCCGGTCGTTTGTCGGTCGCTTATCAGCGCTTCGGCGGCTGGTATGACGGTAACCACGATGCGCTAATCCTGGATAATACCCAGACCGGCCTGCAGCATTCCGATCGCCTCGACGTCATGGGGACGGGAACCATTGAAATTGACGATAACCGTCAGCTGCAGCTGGTTACGCAGTATTATAAAAGCCAGGGCGACGATTATGGCCTGTACCTGGGGAAAAATATGTCGGCGGTGACCGGCGACGGCAAGGCCTTTACCACCGATGGTCTGAACTCGGACCGCGTACCCGGCACCGAGCGTCACCTCATTAGCCTGCAGTATTCCGATGCCGATTTCCTTGGCCAGAACCTCGTCAGTCAGGTTTATTATCGCGATGAATCCTTGTCCTTTTATCCCTTCCCTACGCTGAGCAAAGGCCAGGTTAGCAGCTTCTCATCCTCAAAACAGGATACCGATCAATACGGGGCGAAAGTCACCCTTAACAGCCAGCCGCTGGACGGATGGGACCTGACCTGGGGGCTGGATGCGGACCACGAAACGTTCAACGCCAATCAGATGTTCTTCGATCTGAATCGATCAATGTCTTCCGGGGGCCTGAATAACCAGGCAATTTATACCACTGGCCGTTATCCCGGCTACAGCATTACCAACCTGGCGCCGTTCCTGCAGTCCAGCTACGATCTGAACGATATTTTCACCCTCAGCGGCGGCGTACGTTACCAGTGGACGGAAAACCGGGTCGATGACTTTGTTGGCTATGCCCAGCAGCAGGATGTCGCCGGCGGTAAGGTCAGCTCGGCGGATGCCATTCCGGGCGGAAAAACCGATTACGATAACTTCCTGTTTAACGCCGGGATCGTTGCTCATCTCACCGACCGCCAGCAAACCTGGTTTAACTTCTCTCAGGGCGTTGAGCTACCGGACCCGGGGAAATACTACGGCATCGGCAAGTACGGCGCGGCGGTCAACGGCCATCTCCCGCTTCTCTCCAGCGTTAACGTCGGCGACTCGCCGCTGCAGGGGATCAAAGTCAACTCTTACGAACTGGGCTGGCGCTATACCGGTGATAACCTGCGCACCCAGCTGGCGGCATACTATTCGACCTCCGATAAGACGATTGTCGTTAACCGTACCGACATGACCATCGACGTGCAGTCCGATAAACGCCGTATTTACGGCCTTGAAGGGGCCGTAGATTACTTCTTCCCGAATAGCGACTGGAGCGCCGGAGCTAACTTTAACGTGCTGAAATCTCAGGTGAAGAGTGACGGTAGCTGGCAGAAGTGGGACGTGACGCTCGCCTCGCCGTCAAAAGCCACCGCCTGGGTTGGCTGGGCGCCGGAACCGTGGTCGCTGCGGGTACAGAGCCAACAGGTATTCGATCTCAGCGATGCCAGCGGCAATAAGCTTGATGGTTATAATACCGTGGACTTTATCGGCAGCTACGCGCTACCTCTTGGCAAACTGACCTTCAGTATCGAGAACCTGCTTAATGAAGATTATGTCACCGTCTGGGGCCAGCGCGCGCCGCTGCTCTACAGCCCAACCTACGGCAGCAGCTCTCTGTACGAATATAAAGGTCGCGGCCGTACCTTTGGCCTGAACTACGCACTGAGCTTCTGATAAAAAAGCCCCTCGGCCTGAGCGACTGAGGGGCTAATAGAGATAAACATCTTTTTTACGCTTTGTTAGTCAGAATCAGTTGACCATTGCTGTCCAGCGGGATTTGCGCGCCGGGGTCGCGATCCATACGGATTTTGCCCTGCTGGTCGCCGATTTTGTAAGTGACGTCATAGCCGAGCATTTTTTCCGATTTGTCATACACCGTTTTACAGCGCTGCTGCGTGGTTGTGTAGGTGTCCCCTTCCTGCATTGAGCCCTGAATCTGGTTACCAGCATAGCCGCCGCCCAGCGCGCCCACGACGGTGGCAACGTCGCGGCCGCGGCCGCCGCCGAACTGATGACCAATCACCCCGCCGGCCACTGCGCCTAAGACTGAACCGGCAATACGGTTTTCATCCTGCACCGGGCGACGATGAGTGACGGTGACGTTTCGGCACTCTTTACGCGGGGTTTTAATGCTCTCTTTTATCGGCGTACTGGACACCACCTGCGCATACTGCGGTCCGCGATCTAACACGTTAAGACCGGCAACGGCTGCAACGCCCAGCGCGGCAGCCACGCCAATCCCTATACCCGCCAACATAGATTTATTCACGGGACATCCTCCTTTGTTGCTATTACCGCTAAGTTTGCCGCTCAGCCATAAGCCTTGCAAATAAGAAAGCGGATGAAAAGTGCGTGAACGTACGGCAAATCAAGGTGATTCGGAGAAATCTGAGGGGGTTTTACGGAAAAGACAGGAGGATATTCTGGATATTTCCGGGGGAAAGCTTAGCGGAGGGATCCGGGCGACAGCACCTTTTGGCTCTGCCGCCCGAACAACATTAATGCAGCTTCAGACGCGGGCGAATAATACGGTTGATACGCCCTACCAGCATCATCAGGCCGGTTTTGAAGTAACCGTGCAGCGCAATCTGGTGCATACGATACAGAGAGATATAGACGAAACGCGCAATGCGCCCTTCGATCATCATTGAACCGCGCATCAGGTTGCCCATCAGGCTGCCCACGGTAGAATAGTTGGAGAGCGACACCAGCGAACCGTGATCCTTATAGGTATAGGCTTTAAGGGGTTTACCTTTCATCTGCGCCAGAATGTTGTGCAGAGCGCAGGTCGCCATCTGGTGCGCAGCCTGAGCGCGCGGTGGGACAAAACCGCCTTCAGGACGGGCGCAGGAGGCGCAGTCGCCAATGGCGTAGATATCCTCGTCGCGAGTGGTTTGCAGCGTCGGCTCAACCACCAGCTGGTTAATGCGGTTGGTTTCCAGGCCGCCAATCTCTTTCATGAAGTCCGGCGCTTTAATGCCGGCCGCCCAGACCATCAGATCCGCGTTAATAAATTCGCCTTCTTTCGTGTGCAGACCGTTAGCATCGGCGCTGGTGACCATGGTTTTGGTCAAAACGCGAACGCCCAGCTTGGTCAGCTCGTTGTGCGCCGCGCCGGAGATACGCGGCGGCAGTGCCGGCAGAATACGCTCGCCGGCTTCAACCAGCGTCACGTTAAGGGCTTCATTGGTCAGACCTTTATAGCCATAGCTGTGCAGCTGCTTCACCGCGTTATGCAGCTCGGCCGACAGCTCAACGCCGGTTGCGCCGCCGCCTACGATGGCGATATTCACCTTACCGTCCGCCCCAAGATTCGCCGAGTACTTGAGGAACAGATCCAGCATTTCCTGATGGAAACGACGCGCCTGATGCGGGTTGTCGAGGAAAATGCAGTTTTCTTTAACCCCTGGCGTATTGAAGTCGTTAGAGGTACTTCCCAGCGCCATCACCAGCGTGTCGTAAGGCAGCTTACGCTCAGGTACCAGCAGCTCACCCTTTTCGTTACGCAGTTCAGCAAGGGCGATCGTTTTGGTCTCGCGGTTAATATCCACCACTGACCCCAGCTGGAACTGGAAGCCGTGGTTACGGGCGTGGGCCAGGTAGCTCAGCGCGTCTACACCTTCATCAAGTGAACCAGTCGCTACTTCATGCAGCAGCGGTTTCCACAGGTGGCTGTGGTTACGATCGACCAGCGTAATTTTGGCTTTCTTATTGCGGCCCAGCTTTTTACCCAGCTGGGTAGCCAGCTCCAGCCCACCGGCACCACCACCCACAATCACTATTTTTTTCAATGGTGTAGTCACGCGACCCCCTAAAATTATTAACCAATTGTTAATTAAAAGTTATTGATATAGCCTTTAATTAACAACAGGTTACGGCATTGAAACCATTCAGCGAGATCGAGAATAACATGAACGGTGCATTGGTCATACCAAAATTGATATGCATCAAGTTTTACTGCATATTTTTTGAGCTCGCAATCGCAGAAATGGATAAAAAAAGCCCGCATTGTTTTCACATTGCGGGCCGGGAGCGATCAGCCGAGGGTTTTGAAGGCTTTTATTCGCTGGAGATGCGGGGAGATATTTTTAAACTTGTGGGTCTGTTCTTCATCCCAGATGATCTCATAGTAGTGGTGCAGCAGGTCCGCAGAACGCTGGCTATCCAGCGCTTCATCCTGTCGTGACAGCACCACCAGGCAGCGGTCGCGGTTTTTTTCACGGAAATTATTCACGCACTTGGTGGCGATATCCGCATACTCTTCCGGCCGGTCAATCTTGCCTTCCATGTTTTCATCAGGAAACAGGTTGGGGTTGAAAACGGCCTGGCGAATATCGCAAAGAAAGCCAATTCTCTCCGCCCAGAAACCACCGAGACCCACGCCGCAAATGAGGGGTCGATCGTCGGCGCTTAGCTGCAGCATTTTATCGACTTCTTTTAACAAATGCTGCATATCATGTTTAGGATGCCGCGTGCTGTAGCTAATCAACCGGACATCGGGGTCAATAAACTGAAGCTGTAGCACCTTCTCATGGTTACCGGGGCTGTTTGAGTCAAAACCATGTAAATAGATAATCATCGCATCCTCACCAGACAACAACGCCTTTCAGGTATATTACGCGGACTTCGCCTCTTGCCAGCGCGCGTGAAGCTGCTCCAGCTGCGCGCTTATTGTCTTCCAGCGGGCGGAATCCCTTAACGCCTGACGGCTAATGGAACCTTTATGATACAATTTCGTAACACGCTCTGCTTTGATCGGCGACAGGTTATCCAGCACGCTGACCGCACCCTTACGATTATTGCAGACAAGGATCATATCGCAACCCGCATCCAGGGACGCCTGGCCGCGTTCGGCATAGCTGCCCATAATCGCCGCGCCTTCCATTGACAGATCGTCAGAGAATATTACGCCGTCAAATCCCAGCTCGCCGCGCAGGACCGTTTTCAGCCAGTGCGCGGAGCCGCTGGCGGGACGGGGGTCAACGTCGCTGTAAATAACGTGGGCGGGCATAATAGCATCCAGACGCTGCTCGCCGATCAGCGTGCGGAACACGGCCATATCTTTCGCGCGAATTTCCGCTTCCGCACGCGGATCGCGCGGCCTCTCTTTGTGAGAGTCTGCCGTCACCGCCCCATGCCCCGGGAAGTGCTTGCCGGTGGTTTTCATACCCGCGCCGTGCATGCCGTCGATGAAATGGCGAGCTATCGCCAGCGCCTTGTCGGGGTCCTGATGATAAGAGCGCTCGCCAATAGCGGCGCTGATATGTCCGACATCCAGCACCGGCGCAAAGCTGATATCAATATCCATAGCGATCATTTCGCTGGCCATCAGCCAACCGGCTTCTGCGGCCAGCCGGCCGCCCTCTTCCATGCCTAGCAGGGCGGCGAAGGATTGCGCTGCAGGAAGACGGGTAAAGCCCTCGCGGAAACGCTGCACGCGACCGCCTTCTTGATCGACCGCCACCACCAGATGGTTGCGCGAAGCCTCGCGGATCTGGCGAACCAGCTCACGCAGCTGCGCCGGATCGTGATAGTTGCGGGTAAACAGGATCAGCCCGCCAACCAAAGGATGCGCCAGAATCTCACGCTCTTCCGCATCCAGTTCAAAACCTTCGACATCCAACATTACCGGGCCCACAGCCACCTCTCTTATCCTTTTATTTTTTGTCTAACTGACGCCATATCTCATCGGCCAGCGTGATAAACTGCCGGTCGCCGGTTTGCTGCCAGCGTCGTTCATACCAGCCCGCCATCAGCAGCCGCACCCAAGGGCGCCAGCGCTGAATTTGCTGCAAGAGCTGAAGCTCATCAATGTGCGCCTGTCGCGCATACTCTGCGGTAAGCTGGCGATGCGCAACGGGGTCGATCCACACCGCCGCCAGTTCCAGCGCGATATCGCCATCGCCCGCATATTCCCAGTCAATCAGCCGCAGTCCCGCCTCGCCGCGAACAATGTTGCCCGCATGGACATCCATATGTAAGGGCGCCAGACGTAACGGCTGCGGTTCGCCCCGGCGAAGCAGCCGCTTATGCCACCGTAGCCACAGCGGTGTACGACGCGCAGGACTGCACTGCTGCCAGTAACGCTCAAGCAGCGGCCGCAGCGCGACACGCCAGCCAAAGCGTGGCTGCCGGTGCAGATGATACAGCAACCCTGCGAGCGCCGGACACTCCGGTAATGCGTTGACCACGTCACCAGAGCAATATTCCACCACCATCCAGGCGGGAGAATAAAAAACCGGCGCAGGCGCTAAGGTATTGGGAAGGCGGGAAAGCACACGGTACTGGCGGCGGAAGTCGCAGGACGGCGCATGCGGGTCGTGCGGCTGGCGCAGCACCCGCTTTCGCCGGCCATCGCTGAGAATACAGCTGCCGCCGCTCAGCCCGGTTTCGGACAGCGCGGCGACAGGCGTATAGCGGGGGAAAAAGCGCGACAGCACTTCGTCGCGCGTGAGCTTATTGTTGCTGAACAGCACCTTTACCCGACCAGATAATTTCGCCGGTTTGTACCAGCATCAGCTGCATTTTCAGCTCAGGTGAATTGACGTTGCCGGTTGCGTTGGAATAGAGCACATACTGTGCGCCAACGGTGCGCGCAATGCCCATCGCTTTGCTGCGACTACCAAGGCTATCCTGTGGCGACAGGCCAAGCTGCTGTTTGGCCACGCCCAGCTGCTGCTGGGAAACCAGGGTGAATTTTCCGTTACCCTCAAGCGCATTACGCAGCGCCGTGGTGGCTTCACCCGCATTCAACGTGCCGTTAGTGCGGTTGTTGACGCTGTCGACCAGCAAAATGCTGCCCGCATTTACGCCGCTGGCCTGCAGCATCTGACCAATCATCGGCTGCACCGCGGAGTGCCAGTCAAAATGACGCACGCGCGGCGCCGGCTGCGCAGGCTGCTCGCCGTGTTCAATCGGACCCGGCTGGGTCGGTATCACGGGAATAGTCGGCACAGTCGGCTGCGGCTGAACAGGCTGCTGCGGCTTCGGCTGCGCTTCCTCAACGGGAGCGGGTTCCTGACGTTGACCCACGCATCCGGCAAGGAATATCGCCAGTGCGGTAACTAATGCATAGCGACATAGTTTAATCATTACGATTACCTCTTACAGATAAAGATAAAGTCGGGCCTTGTGCGCCCCCAGAATATTGGCGCTGCCATAAAGCGTAACGGAAGAGTGCGCAGGAACCGTTATGCTGCGTGCAGACTCCAGCGGATGCATTTCCAGTCCCCTGGCGTCATACCAGAAAAAGCGATAATGCACGGTCACCGGAACCTGGCGTTCATTGAACAATCTGGTGGTCGCCGTCGCCTGAATCTCGGATGCGGTTACCGTTGGTACTTCAGCGCTGATTCCTGCTGCCAGTACGTTTGATTCCATCACCAGACTTTGCTGATCGCTGACCGGTATTTCCGGATGCGAACTGCACCCGGCCAGTAATGTCACGGCCAGTAATGCGCCGAAATGGGCTGCACGCATGGAGTTTAACCTTTATGAGCCAGCATCGGGCCTAACGGACGGCCGCCCAGCAGGTGCATATGGATATGATAGACCTCCTGGCCGCCGTGGCGATTGCAGTTAACGATCAGGCGATAGCCATCGTCGGCGAGCCCCTCGTCGCGGGCGATTTTCGCCGCTACGGTCATCATGCGCCCCAGAGCCAGCTCATGCTCTGCGGTCACATCATTGACGGTGGGAATCAGGATATTGGGAACGATCAGAATATGGGTCGGCGCCTGCGGAGAGATATCGCGAAAAGCGGTAACGAGCTCATCCTGATAAACCACATCCGACGGGATCTCCCGGCGAATGATTTTGCTGAAAATCGTTTCTTCTGCCATGACTGATTCCTTAATCATTTTAATACCGTGCACTGGCCTGCCCCTGCAGGTAAACGCGGACGCACGGAATTCCTCTAAGAGTATGAGCGAGTTACTCCCCCTCTTTCAACCTGAATGCGTTTTTTCTTACGCCACAAAGCGCCTGGCTGCCGACGGATTAATCGTTTATTACCTGGAAACGATGCAACGGCAGAAATAACGCCTTTATGACCTTCATGCTTACCCTTATTTACAGTTTAAATATTAATGCGTATATTTCTCATTTGTATTCAAAATGAATGCAATGCGCTTACGATCGACCGCGGCCAGAGAGCCGTAGCGAATAACAATTATCACATGATCAAGGGTTTATGATGTCTCTCTCCACTCACTCCCGGGATGGGCGAAACGCTCCATCCCTGCTTGCGATGGGCATAGCGCTGGCGCTCTCCCCAAACCTTAGCCAGGCTGCCAGTCACTCCGAAGACACTATTATTGTAGAAGGTTCCGCAGATAGCGCTTCGGATACGCAAGAACAGGATTACAGCGTCAAAACTACCTCCGCAGGGACAAAAATGGAGATGGCCCAGCGCGATATCCCGCAATCGGTCAGTATCATCACCGAACAACGGATGCGCGATCAGCAGTCGCAAACGCTGGGTGATGTGATGGAGCACACCATGGGGATCAGCAGCAGCCAGGCAGATTCTGACCGCACCAGCTACTACTCTCGTGGTTTTGAGATCGATAACTATATGGTCGATGGCATTCCGACCTGGTTTGAATCCCGCTGGAATCTGGGCGACGCGCTTTCCGATATGGCTCTTTTCGAACGGGTGGAGGTCGTCCGCGGCGCGAATGGTCTGCTGACCGGCACCGGTAATCCCGCCGCGTCGATCAATATGATCCGTAAGCATGCGACCAGCCGCGAGTTCAAGGGAAATGTCTCTGCGGAGTACGGCAGCTGGAACAAGCAGCGCTACGTTGCCGATATGCAAAGTCCGCTAACCGAAGATGGCAACGTGCGGGCGCGCATTATCGCTGGTTATCAAAATAATGACTCATGGCTCGATCGTTACAACAGCGAAAAAACGTTCTTCTCGGGGATTGTGGATGCGGATCTCGCGACGTCGACCAGTTTATCCGCCGGCTACGAGTATCAGCGTATCAACGTCAATAGCCCGACATGGGGCGGTCTGCCGCGCTGGAATACCGATGGCAGCACAAACCGTTACGATCGCGCCCACAGCACCGCTCCAGACTGGGCCTATAACGACAAAGAGATCAATAAAGTCTTCGTTACGCTGAAACAACGCTTTGCTGATACCTGGCAGGCAACGCTGAACGCCACTCACTCCGAGGTCAAGTTTGACAGCAAAATGATGTACGTAGATGCTTACGTCAATAAAGCGACCGGGATGCTGGAGGGGCCTTATAGCAGCTACGGTCCGGGCTATGACTACGTAGGCGGTACCGGCTGGAATAGCGGAAAGCGTAAAGTCGACGCCGTGGATCTGTTCACCGACGGCGGCTACGACCTGTTCGGCCGCCAGCATAATCTGATGATAGGCGGCAGCTACAGCAAGCAAAATAACCGCTATTTCAGCTCGTGGGCAAACGTCTTCCCCAATGAGATTGGCAGCTTCTACAGCTTCAATAGCGCTGGGTTCCCGGAAACCAGCTGGGGCCCGCAGAGTCTGGCGCAGGACGATACCACGCGCATGAAATCGGTGTATGCCGCTACGCGTATTTCCCTGCTTGATCCGCTGCATCTGATCCTTGGCGTCCGCTATAACAACTGGAGCATTGAGACGCTGACCTACAACATGGAGAAAAATCATACCACCCCATACGCCGGGCTGGTTTACGACATAAACGACAATTGGTCGGCCTACACCAGCTATACCTCGGTCTTCCAGCCGCAGAACAAGCGCGATAGCTCGGGTAAGTATCTGACGCCGATTACCGGGAATAACTATGAAGTGGGCCTGAAGTCGGACTGGATGGACAGCCGATTAACCACGACTCTCGCGATATTCCGCATCGAGCAGGATAATCTCGGCCAGGCGACCGGCGGGCAAATCCCCGGTAGCAACGGCGAAGCAGCCTATAAAACCGTCGATGGAACCGTGAGCAAAGGGGTGGAGTTCGAAATCAACGGTGCGATTACCGATAACTGGCAGATGACCTTTGGGGCGACGCGTTTTGTCGCTGAAGATAATGAAGGCAATGCGGTGAATCCCAACCTGCCGCGAACCAGCGTCAAACTGTTTACCAGCTACCGTCTGCCGGTAATGCCTGAACTGACCGTTGGCGGCGGCGTTAACTGGCAGAACCGGGTATATAAAGATACCGCGACGCCATACGGCACCTTCCGTGCGGAACAGGGCAGCTATGCGCTGGTTGATTTGTTCACTCGCTACCAGGTCACTAAAAATTTTGCTTTGCAGGGTAACGTCAATAACCTGTTCGATAAAACCTACGACACCAACATCGATGGTTCAATTGTCTACGGCGAACCGCGCAACTTCAGCATTACCGCCAGCTATCAGTTCTGATCTCTGGTTAACGTGACAAAATCCGCGGGCGCGCTTTTAACGCCTGCGGCCATTAAAAAAGGCAGCCAGTTGGCTGCCTTAGTCTCCCCATATCACAACTTAGCTGTTGCGGATGTATTCATCCATTTCAGTTTTCAGGTTATCGGATTTAGTACCGAAAATAGCCTGAACGCCCGAACCTGCAACAACCACGCCTGCGGCGCCCAGTTTTTTCAGGCCAGCCTGATCAACTTTCGCCACATCCGCCACGCTCACGCGCAGACGAGTGATACATGCGTCAAGGTTAGTAATGTTCTCTTTACCGCCGAAAGCAGCGATCAGTGCCGGAGCCATTTCGCTGGTCGCGCCAGCTTTGCTGTCTTCGGTTGCATCTTCGCGACCCGGGGTTTTCAGATCCAGCGCTTTAATCAGCACGCGGAAGACCACGTAGTACACGATCGCGTAGCAGATACCGACAATCGGGAACAGCCACAGCTTGCTGCTGTTGCCGGAGAGAACGATAAAGTCGATCAGGCCGTGAGAGAACGACGTCCCGTCACGCATACCCAGCAGGATACAGATCGGGAAGGCCAGGCCCGCCAGAATTGCGTGGATAATGTACAGGATCGGCGCAACGAACATGAAAGAGAACTCGATCGGCTCGGTGATACCGGTCAGGAACGAGGTCAGCGCTGCGGAGATCATGATACCGCCCACTTTCGCGCGGTTTTCTGGCTTAGCAGAGTGCCAGATAGCGATAGCGGCAGCCGGCAGACCGTACATTTTGAACAGGAAGCCGCCGGACAGTTTGCCCGCCGTTGGGTCGCCTGCCATGTAGCGCGGAATATCGCCGTGGAAGACCTGACCTGCTGCGTTGGTGTATTCGCCAATCTGCATCTGGAAAGGTACGTTCCAGATATGGTGCAGACCAAACGGCACCAGGCAACGTTCAATGAAGCCGTAGATACCGAACGCGACAACCGGGTTCTGGTAAGCAGCCCACTGGGAGAACGTCTGGATGGCAGTACCGATCGGCGGCCAGATAAAGGACAGGATCACGCCCGTGAAAATCGCTGCCAGACCGGAGATAATTGGCACAAAACGCTTGCCCGCAAAGAAGCCCAGATATTCAGGCAGCTTGATGCGATAGAAGCGGTTGAACATGTACGCTGCGATGGCACCCGAGATGATCCCCCCGAGTACGCCGGTATCTGCAAGGTGTTTAGCCGCAATCTCTTCAGCAGGTAAATGCAGAACCAGAGGCGCAACCACGGACATGGTTTTCACCATGATGCCGTAAGCGACGACCGATGCCAGAGCGGATACGCCGTCGTTATTGGTGAAGCCAAGTGCGACACCGATAGCAAAAATCAGCGGCATGTTAGCGAAGACTGAACCGCCCGCTTCTGCCATGACGTGGGAAACTACGGCTGGCAGCCAGCTGAAGTTTGCGGAACCGACGCCCAGCAGGATACCTGCGATAGGCAGTACGGATACCGGCAGCATCAGCGATTTACCGACCTTCTGCAGGTTAGCAAATGCATTCTTAAACATAATTGAGAGTGCTCCTGAGTATTTGGTGCTTTTTTACGCTTTCACGCATTGGCCCGGGGGGAGAACCGCGCCGTGGACAGGACATCTAAGCGCCCTTTATTTATTACACAGAGTAAAATAATTACCGGGATGATTGTTTGACGGCTATCACGTTTCAATCAGACACGAGCCAAAAACTTACACTGGCTTACATAACTCGTGTCTGAATGTTGCCAAAAAACCTTCACCGCCCCATTTGTGGCGGTGAACTTTACTCGCTTTAGCTATTAATTACGAGCCTTAAAATAATAAGGAATATCAGAGAGGTTGCAGCCGGGAGGGGTCGATATGAAAAAGCGTCGCGAAATTTTCCGTGGTCTGTTGTGCCAGTTGCTCCAGCGATACGCCTTTAAGAACCGCCATATACTCGGCGACATCCCTGACCAATGCCGGTTGGTTCTCTTTACCACGATGCGGTACCGGAGCCAGATACGGCGAATCGGTCTCTACCAACAGGCGATCGAGAGGTACATAGCGCGCCGCATCGCGAAGCTGCTCCGCATTACGGAACGTCACAATGCCGGAAAACGAGATGTAGAACCCCATATCCAGCAGCTTACCCGCTGTCTCTCTATCCTCAGTGAAACAGTGTAGTACGCCACCGCAATCCGTCACTTTTTCTTCGCGTAAAATTTCCAGCGTATCGGCGCGGGCATCTCGGGTATGCACGATAACCGGCTTATTCAGCTCCCGGCCTATCCGGATATGGTCGCGAAACGACGTCTGCTGGCGCGCTTTGGTTTCCGGCGTGTAGAAATAATCCAGTCCGGTTTCACCCATCGCCACCACGCCATCCTCTGCGGAGAGCTGGCGCAGCGCCTCAACGTCGTACTCTTCATCCTGGTTCAACGGATGCACGCCGCAGGAGAAAACGACGTCGTTACGCTGGCCCACCAGCTCGCGCATACCGCGATATCCCGGCAGGGTTGTGGCCACCGCCAGGCAAAATTTCACATCGCGGGCGGCGGCTTTAGCCAGCACATCGTCCACGTTTTTATGCAGCGTTTGATAATCCAGGCCATCGAGATGGCAATGGGAGTCGACTAAAAACATAATGTCTCTCTCAGAGGTGGGATACGGGAAGGACCGCCCCAGGTTGCAGGTAATGTTCCCAGCGCAGAAGGCGCTCGGTAAGCAGCAGTTCGCGATTGATACCGACAACGCTCAGCAACTGCTCGCGGCAGGCGCTAACGTCGCGCGCGATCGCCTGTAAACGCGCGGCCGGCAGCGCAGCGGCCAGTTGATTCACCAGAGGCCAGGTATCGGGATTGCTGATAAGCGTTATTCCCTGCTGCCTTTTTTGTGCATCGACCAGCAGTGATGCCAGCCAATGCAGACGAATCGCGGCCTGCTCATGATTCAATACCGGCAGCAGAGACAGCCAGTCGCCGTGGGTTAAAACAGCGCCCAGGGACTGGCAAAGCTGCAGCCGCACGCTCCAGTGAGCGTCCTGCAGCAGATCCAGCGCCGCCGCCGGGGCATTGGCGCTAAGCCGCAGCGCCGCGAGCAATGCATCTTGTGACATTGTCACTTCTCGCTCTAACCACGCCAGCGCATACTGTTCAGAAGGCGGAGCAAGATGATGTAACCGGCAGCGGCTGCGCAACGTGGCCAGCAGGCGTGCAGGCTCCTGACAGGCAAGGAAGAACCATGTATTTTCCGGCGGCTCCTCCAGCGTTTTCAGCAGGGCGTTGGCCGCCGCGTCGGTCAGCAGAGCGGCATCGTCTATCCAGACGACCTTCGCGCCGCCCAGACGGGCTCGTTCATAGAGTTTTTCGCTCACTTCACGCACGGCGTCAATCCCGAGCGAGCTCTTCCCCTTTTCCGGGATCAACGCATAATAATCCGGATGCGTCCCGGCTTGCATCAGCTGACAGCTATGGCATCGACCGCAGCTTTTATGCCCCTCCGGCTGCCGGCACATCAGAAAACGACACAGCGCGTAAATCAACGCGTCGCTTCCCATACCCGGCAGCGCCTGAACCAGTAGCGCATGGTGACCCCGTCCCGCCTGATAGCCGGAAACGAGCTGTTCAAAAGACGGACGTAACCACGGATACCATTTCATGCGCGCTGCTCCGCGACCCACTGATTCACCACCGCGCGGATATCGCGCTCAACGGCCTCAAGCGGCTGGGTGGCGTCAACGGTGCGTATGGTGTCGTCCTGCGCTGCCAGCTCAAGGTAGCGCGCGCGCGTACGGTTAAAGAAATCGAGCGACTCCTGTTCGATACGGTCGAGTTCGCCGCGAGCGCGGGCGCGCTTCAGCCCTACCTCGGGAGTCACATCCAGGTAGAGCGTCAGATTGGGACGAAAATCGCCCAGTACCGCATCGCGCAGGGTTGCCAGCATCGTTTGGTCGATACCGCGGCCGCCGCCCTGATAGGCCTGAGTCGAGAGATCGTGACGATCGCCAATGACCCACTGGCCGCGGGCCAGCGCGGGTTTAATCACCGTCTCAACCAGCTGCACGCGCGCCGCGTAAAACATCAGTACTTCGGCTTTATCATTGATAACTTCATCGCCGGTGGACTGTATATCCAGCACCAGGCTGCGCAGCTTCTCGGCCAGGATAGTGCCACCCGGCTCGCGGGTAAACACCATGTCGCTAATGCCCAGCTGTTTTAGCGTCTCTACCACAAGATTACGTGCGGTGGTTTTCCCTGCGCCCTCCAGGCCCTCGATGACGATATAGTTACTGCGCATTTTTTTCCTTAAGTACTTTCAGATAGTCCTGAACCGAGCGGTTATGGCCGATCAGGTTGGTATTAAACGTATGTCCGCCCTTCCCGTCCGCGACAAAATAGAGGTACGGCGTTTTTGCCGGATGCGCGGCGGCGTTGAGCGAGGCTTCCCCCGGCGCGGCTATCGGGCCGGGCGGCATGCCGTTAATGACATAGGTGTTGTAAGCGGTTGGGGTTTCCAGGTCTTTACGCGTCAACTTACCATTATAACCCGCACCCATGCCGTAAATCACGGTTGGATCGGTTTGCAGACGCATGCCGATACGTAAGCGGTTGATAAACACCGAGGCTACGCGGTCACGCTCTTCGGCCACTGCGGTCTCTTTCTCAATGATCGAGGCCATGGTCAGCAGCTGATTTTTATCTTTGTACGGCAGATTATCCATCCGCCCTTCCCAGGCTTTATCGACCGCGGCAACCATCTTCTGATGCGCGCGCTTAAGGATCGCCACATCGCTGGTGTTGGCGGTATACATCCAGGTATCCGGCCAGAACCATCCTTCGACCCAATCGGGATGCTCCAGATCGAGAGCCTTTGCGACGGTTTCATAGCGATCGTCCGCCAGCGTATGCTTTACGTAGGGCGCATCGCGCAGCTGGCGCAGGTAGTCGCTCACCCGCATCCCTTCCACGAAGCGTAGCGGAAACTGGGCCTCTTTGCCGCTGGCTAACAGCTGCAGCATTTGACGTACCGTCATCTCAGGCGTGAAGCGATAGGTTCCGGCTTTAAAGTGGGATAGCTCGGGCTCAATGCGCAGCAGCCACTGAAACACCCGAGGTCGGTTGATCACTTTATCGCTGTAGAGCTGCTGCCCAAGCGCCAGGCGACCTGTGCCGGTCTCAAGGGTAAAGATGGTCTCTTCTTTAATCAGTAATTTGCTGTCCGCCAGCTGGCGAACTTTCCACATACCGACGCCGGCGGCGATGCCCAGCACCACCACCAATAGCAGGATGAAACGTAACATTTTCTTCATGACTAATCAGACAGCTCACACAAGGGGGCTAAAAAATGGTAAAGCTCGCGCGCGGACCAGCATTTATCGTCCCAGCGGCGAACCGGCACCAGCGGCATCAATGCGTTACAGACAACGACCTCGTCGGCTTCGCGTAACGCATCGGGGCGCATGGTGACTTCGACAACGCGAAACGGCGATGGTGCCAGCTTAGCGAGAATGTGTTGACGCATAATGCCGTTGACTCCCGCCCGATCGAGGCGCGGGGTAAAGACGTCAAAGCCTGTACGCCAGAATATGTTCGCGGCACAGCATTCCGTAAGCCACCCTTCGCTGTCAAGGACCAGCGCCTCATCGGCATCCGTCTGCTCAAGATGAGAACGAATCAGCACCTGCTCAAGGCGATTAAGGTGTTTGAGTCCGGCAAGTAAAGGGTTGCATCCCAGCTGAACCGGGCTCAGCGAGACGGAGATCCCTTCTTTACGCCAGCGGTGGTAGTGAGCCGGGTAAGGCGATACGCTGAGGATGCGGCTGGGATTTACGCAGCCTGCGGCGCTATAGCCTCGACCGCCCACTCCGCGCGTGATGATCGCTTTCAGCACGCCATCAGAATGGGGCTGCGCAAGGCGTGCCATCTCCCCTGCCAACAATTCCCAGTCGTTAAAGGGGATGAAGAGCTTTTTGCAGGTCGTTTGTAGCCGAGTCAGGTGTGCGTTGAGGAACTGAACCTGTCCCGCCACAATTCGCGCGGTGGTAAAACAGCCATCGCCAAACTGCACGCCGCGATCGTTCACCGGTAACACATTCGCCCATGCGCCATTCAGTAGATACATTCACCCCCCTCATTATTAATAACGATAAGAGTGCCTTCAGATGACACATTATGCAACCATCTGTACAAATCAATAAATCCTTCTGTGCCAACTTGTTTAGTTGCCATAATTAGTGAATTCATAATCCACAAAAACTGATTTTACCTTCCATCAAAGCATTCAGCGAAATAATAAGGATACACATCAAGTAATACTATTCACATAAAAAATCACATAACTAATATTGATTTTTTAAAAAAACTACAATCCAGTTTTAGAAAACATAGCTACCCACTTCACTAAGAACACCTATAATCAAATTGCCCGACATTAATATTAAATTCTGTACGATTATTATTTCCCTATCGATGAAATGGAAAATCATCGTCACTTATCTTTATCAAGGACTCATCAATGAAATTAAAATTAGCTACTATCGCTTTTGTTGCCACCATGGGGATTGCCTCTTCTGCAACCGCACAGGATGGCCAGATTAATTTTACCGGTAAAATAACAGAAACCGGTTGTAAAATTAACGGCGGAGTCACCAGCGCGCAGGATGTGAAGCTCGGTGAAGTCTCTAAAACCGCACTGCCGGCTGCTGGCGACACGGCGGCGACCACCCGTTTCTCGCTGGTATTGACGGAATGTCCGGAAGACCTGTTGGGTAAGCCGATTAGCGTTAAATATGACGGTACTCCGGATAGCATCAATACCGATTATTTACAATTGACCGGTGCGGGTAGTGAAAATGTTGCTGAAGGCGTGGCGATTCAGTTACTCAACGACGATACCTCGGCGCTGCCGCTGGGCACGTCTTCCAGGCCGGTAACTATCAGCAACAATGCAGCTGAAGAAACCACTCTTAACTTCTTCGCTCGCTATATCGCAACCACAGATACAGTGAAAGCCGGTGATGCTAATGGTACCGTAAACTTCACGCTGACCTACAACTGATCGCCCCATTCTTCATTTATCACAACCACAAAGAAATAAGGCCGGAAATCCGGCTTTATTTTTCGGGATATTGCCAATGAAAAAAAGCTTAGTATTAATTGCCACAACGCTATTAATGGTGACAGTATCAGCTCAAGCCGGCGTTATTATCGGTGGAACGCGCGTTATTTATAACGGTGATAAAAAAGAGACTTCCATTAGCGTAAAAAATCCTGACAAATCATCATACCTGATACAATCCTGGAGCGATAGCGGAGAAAAAAACAATGATAAATCACCCTTTATGGTTACTCCACCGCTCTTTCGTCTCGGGCCTGGACAAGAGAACACGCTAAGAATAATTCGCACCGGCGGTTACTTACCAGAGGACCGGGAGTCTCTGTACTGGATGAATATTAAATCTATTCCTTCGACGGAGAAGCAGGATAATGTAAATAGCCTGCAAATAGCCATAAAAACGCGCATCAAGTTAATATATCGCCCCCAGGCGCTTATCAAAATGCCGGAAGATATTGCCGAAAAGTTAACCTGGCAGCGTAACGGTAATACACTGATCGTTAGCAATCCTACAGCGTATTACATGAACTTCAGTACCATCAAAATGGGCAATACTTCGGTAAAAAATGCCGCCTGGGTTGCACCGAAGAGCTCGGTTAGCTTTGCCATTCCTGCCGGCGCGAGCGGCGATGTGGTATGGACGCTGATTACTGATTATGGCTCCGTCGGAAAAGAGCATCGAGCACGTTTATAACGCTAACCAGTGTTAGCACCGAAAGGATATCGGGATGAATGTAGACGCCTACAAAAAGAAAATAACGCTCAGTCGTATCGCCTGCTTTATTGCCTTGCAGTGTGCTTTATCTATTCATAATACCGCATTAGCTCGCGAGTATTTTAATCCGGCCTTTCTCGGGATCGATGGGCCGGGAAAGGATTTGACCGACCTCTCTGCTTTTGAAGAAGGCGTCGGCCAGATGCCAGGAAACTATCATGTTGACGTTATCGTCAATAAAACATCAGTCGGTCTATATGATATTGACTTTGTAATGCAAAAAGATAGCCAGGGTAACTCTACGCTCCAGCCCTGTCTTAGTCTTGAGGCATTACAAAAATTTGGTATCCGTACACAGTCATTTCCCCAGCTTGTTAATGGCAAAGATTGCGCCAACTTACAGGTTATTCCGCAGGCCAGTGCGGAATTTGTCTTCGATCGGCAGCAGCTACGCCTCTCTATTCCACAAGCTGCATTAAACAACCATGCCCGCGGCTATGTGGCTCCGGAGCGGCTAGACGAAGGAATTAATGCGCTACTGCTGAACTACAACTTTAGCGGCGCCAATACCGAAGCTCGTCAACGCGGCGCAGAAGACTCGAACAGCTATTATCTGAACTTAAGACCCGGTTTTAATATCGGCCCCTGGCGAATCCGCAACTACACGACCTGGAACCGTAACAGCAGCGGTGGGCACGCACAGGAGAGCTGGGATTCACTCTATACCTATGCACAACGCAATATCATCGCCCTGAAAAGCCAGCTCACAATTGGCGACAGCACCGCGCCTTCGGACATCTTTGACAGCGTCCCCTTCCGCGGTGCGCAGCTCGCCTCCGATGACGATATGCTTCCCGATAGCCTCCGCGGCTATGCGCCAGTAATTCGCGGTATTGCACGCACTAACGCTCAGGTGATCGTTAAACAGAACGGCTATACCATCTATCAGAGCTATGTCTCTCCGGGAGCGTTTGAGATCGCTGACATGTACCCCACCGGCAGCAGCGGCGATTTTGACGTCACCATTAAAGAAGCTGACGGCAGCGAACAACATCAGAAAATCGCCTTTGCCTCCCTTCCCGTACTGCAGCGTGAAGGCCGGTTGAAATATAGTCTGACCAGCGGCCAGTACCGCCCTTATGACAGCGATATTAATAAAGAAACGTTTACGCAAGGGACGGTCATTTACGGTCTACCGGCAGGCTTTACTGTTTATAGCGGCGGTCAGTTCTCTCAACATTACCAGTCCGTTCTTCTGGGGGCAGGTAAGAATTTTGGAATGCTGGGAGCGCTATCGATAGACAGCGCGCAGGCATGGTCGAGAAAACAGGACGAAAGCAAAGAAAGCGGTCAATCATGGCGCATACGCTACAGTAAGAACATTATTGAAACGGGAACCAATTTCTCAATTGCGGGCTATCGATACTCAACCTCGGGCTACTATAGCCTGTCAGAGGTACTGGACACGTGGCGCGATAACGACTGGAAAAGTCAAAACGATCGCCGTCGCAATCGCGCCGAACTTCAGCTTAACCAGAATATCAGCCAAAACCTGGGTTCGCTCACCCTCAACATGATGAGTGAGGATTACTGGAATAGCGAGCGTAAAATGCGCTCCATCAGCGTGGGATACAGTAACAACTGGGCAGGAGTAACTTACAACCTCAACTATAGCTATAACGAAAACACCACCGATACCGACAATAAAAAAGTTTATGACAAAGATCAGATCTTCTCATTTAACATCAATGTTCCTTTCGATCTCTGGTCAGGTAATAACTACGCTACCTACAGTCTGAACTCCAGTAAGCACGGCAGCACCAGCCATAATCTGGGGATGAATGGCTCTACGCTGGCAGACAACAATCTGAACTGGAATATCCAGCAAAGCCAGACAAATCACGGTGAAGGCAATGGTGGTTATGCCAGTCTTGACTATCAGGGCACCTATGCACGGGTCAATTCGGCGTACAGCTATGACCGCGATCAGCGCCGAGTCAACTATGGCATTGATGGCGGACTTGTCGCCCATGCTAACGGCCTGACGCTCAGTCAGGAGTTAGGCGAAACTGCAGCCCTGGTCGAAGCGCCCGGTGCTGACGGCGTAACGGTAATGAATCAAACGGGTGTAAAAACGGATTTTCGTGGCTATACCATAGTTCCGTATGTCTCCCCCTATCGTGAAAGCGTGATTTCCCTGGATACGGCGACGCTACCGGATAATGCCGACGTAGAGCTGACCTCACAAACCGTTACGCCCACTCGTGGAGCCATCGTCCGCACCCACTTTGCGGCTCACGTCGGCAAACGAGTGTTAATGACGCTCATTCGCCGCAGCGGTGACGTCGTCCCCTTTGGCGCAATGGTCTCAATCAACGGCGTCGACAAGCCGTCCGGTTCTATCGTCGGCGACGGCGGGCAAGTTTATCTTACCGGCATGCCGACTAACGGTACCGCTACGGCAAAATGGGGGCAAACAGCGTCAGAACAGTGCGAGTTTCTCTGGCAGCTACCTGACGTCGTCCCCGCAAGCGGGGTCGCTGAACTAACATCCTCCTGCCAATAGAAAGGAAAAGGCGCCACGAGATGAAAGCAAAACTCTATTTACCCATCGCGGCAATCACTTTCTTTGCCCTCTTCCCCGCGCATGCAGACTATTTTGATGCGGTCAGGGGAAGCGTAATGAACTATAAATTTGGTGATTTCACGCTGCCAGCTAACCCTGGAGAAACGACCTATTGGGAGGAAGCGGGATCGCTGCCGACAACGGTATCGAGGAGTGATACAACCGGCTCTTATATTGCCCTTTCAATTAACGGACCCCTGGTCGGTGACAATATCTACGCGACCAGCAATCCGGGTATTGGCATTCAATATAAAACGAGCGTGGATACACTGACTGATGCGGGTGGAGGCACAGAATCGACTCCGAATAGTCGCTTCAATTTAGGGCAGCAGGTCGCTGCAGATATAAGCACTTACGTCCACGTAAAATACCGACTTGTCAGGCTGACAAATAAGATCCCTGCCGGTAAAATTACCAGCGCACCGCAGGTAACTGCCACTTTTTACAACCCAGATGGAAGGGGTACCGCTGTATTCACTCACGGTATTTATAGCTCAACGATTGCCTCGCAACCTAAAACAACTTCCTGCACGGTAGACGCACCGACGGAAATAAAGCTTCCTGCGCTTTACGGTAATAAGCTGAAAAATGGTGCGCAAACTATTACTGAAGCTCCGACCATCAAATTAATCAACTGTCCCGGCGCGATTGACGGTATTTCTTATAACTTTAGTGCCGTTTACGGCGCGCGCGATGCCTCAAATGGAATACTCAACGCCGTTAATGGCGATGGCTACGCGCAAAACGTTTACATTCAGGTCCAGAATGCCGACGGAACCCCCCATACGGTTAATAGTTCAATAGCACTCAGTGATTACGCAGGTTCAGGTGAATATGAAATCCCTGAATTTAAAGTTGCTTATTATATTGAGAACATTGCAAGCGTGACGGCTGGCGAAGTGAAATCCGCTATCGAACTCAAATTAACCTATAACTAAACAAGGAAAGGAAATGAAAATTAAACAAGGACTTTTGGCAACCTTAGTTACCGCCAGCTGCGGATTATTCACGCCTTTAAGCCACGCGGTCAATATCGATATCACGGGAAAAGTTATCGCCTCTCCTTGCGAGGTCAATGGCGGTAATGAAACCCTCTCCATTGATCTGGGAGATTCTATTCGGGCCGGAGATATTTTTGAACCAGGTAGCGGCAGTGAATGGAAAAGCGCAGATCTTGAGCTTGTTTGCCCCCCTTCGGCCAGGTTCTTTAATGTGACCTTCACGGGTACTAGCGATGATGACGATCCGGCTTATTACAAAAATACCGGTACCGCTCAACGCGTCATGGTTGAATTAACCAATACCCTGTCAGAAACCGCTTACAAAAATGGGACCACGCTGGAAAATCTGGAAGTAGGAGGCGCCTACATTCTCGTCATGCGCGCCCGTGCGGTTTCTAAAGGGAATCCTATCCCGGGCACCATTTCAGCGCAGGTACAGGCTACCATTACCTATCCGTAGAATAACTTAAGAGACCGGATAAAAAGAATGAGACTGCGAATAATAGAGGTTATCTCATGGCTTACGCCCGCGCTCGGGATAATGATGACCGCCGTTCCGGCATTTGCGACAGACATTAATCTGACGGGTACGGTGGTAGCCTCTGCCTGCACGGTAGATACTGCACACTCGATCAATCAGACCATTACATTCCCGGATTCAAAGACATCTGATTTTACCAGGGCAGGTGATGCCAGCGAATGGCAGAATTACGCCATCGTATTCACCTCTTGCCCACCGTCAACAACGAACATAATTGTTAACTTCTCCGGTACCCCAGATCCATCCAATAAATGTCTGGCAAAAAATGACGGGAGTGCCACAGGTATTGCACTACAATCGGCCTTTGGCAAAGATGGTGGTTATTTGCAAAATTGCTTTGGTGGAATGACTGGAACTGCTTATGAAACAGGAAGGACCATAGAGTTGTCCTCTCGAATGATTGCCACCTCCGATCGTGTCACCGGAGGGAGTTTTCATTCAACCCTGTTACTTACTGTGACCTACAAATAACATTATGCTGACGCCTTGATAGCGAATGCCTCTGCCCTCTAACGTCAGACATAAAAAAACGGCACGTATAAACGTGCCGTTTTTTATTGACTGCATCGACCGCTAGACGCGCTTGAAAATCAGCGAGCCGTTGGTACCACCGAAGCCAAAGGAGTTACACAGGGTATACTCCATTCCGCTAACCTGGCGCGCTTCGTGCGGAACGAAGTCCAGGTCACAACCTTCATCCGGGTTATCCAGGTTAATGGTTGGCGGAACGGCCTGATCGCGCAGCGCGAGGATGGAGTAGATAGACTCTACTGCGCCCGCCGCGCCCAGCAGGTGGCCGGTCATGGATTTAGTCGAGCTGACCATTACGCGGCTGGCAGCGTCGCCGAAGACGGATTTCACCGCCTGCGCTTCTGCTTTATCGCCTGCCGGCGTAGAAGTCCCGTGAGCGTTGACGTAGCCAATCTGGCTTGCTTCAATGCCCGCGTCGCGAATAGCGTTAACCATCGCCAGCGCTGCGCCAGCGCCATCTTCCGGCGGTGAAGTCATATGGTAGGCATCGCTGCTCATACCAAAACCGACGATTTCCGCATAGATTTTCGCGCCGCGTTTTTTCGCGTGTTCGTACTCTTCCAGCACGACCATGCCTGCGCCGTCGCCCAGTACGAAACCATCACGCTCTTTATCCCATGGACGGCTTGCCGCCTGTGGGTTGTCATTGCGCGTGGAGAGCGCTCGTGCTGCACCAAAGCCGCCTACGCCCAGAGGGGTACTGGCTTTTTCTGCGCCACCGGCAACCATTGCGTCAGCATCGCCATAAGCGATAACGCGCGCTGCGTGACCAATATTGTGGACGCCAGAGGTACAAGCGGTCGCGATGGAAATGCTTGGTCCACGCAGACCAAACATGATGGTCAGATGCCCGGCCACCATGTTAACGATTGTGGAAGGAACAAAGAACGGGCTGATCTTACGCGGTCCGCCTTTTACCAGCGAACTGTGGTTTTCTTCGATCAGGCCAAGTCCGCCAATACCGGAACCAATAGCGGCACCGATGCGGGTAGCATTCTCTTCCGTCACTTCAAGGCCAGAATCCTGCATGGCCTGAATGCCAGCGACAATTCCATATTGAATGAAGGCGTCCATCTTGCGCTGTTCTTTACGCGAGATGAAGTCATCACAGTTAAAATCCTTTACTAAGCCAGCAAATTTCGTTGCATAGGCGCTAGTATCGAAATGGTCGATCAGGCTGATGCCACTCTGACCGGCAAGGAGAGCTTTCCAGGTAGACTCTACGGTATTGCCGACAGGAGACAACATGCCCAGTCCGGTCACAACTACACGACGCTTAGACACGGTTGTCCTCCAGGGAGGGAAAATAGATTCTTGTGGGACAAAATATGGATAAAACTCAGGCGGTCGAGTGACCGCCTGGAGATGTTCACTTACGCCTGGTGGCCGTTGATGTAATCAATGGCAGCCTGAACAGTAGTGATTTTCTCAGCTTCTTCGTCCGGAATCTCAGTATCAAACTCTTCTTCCAGAGCCATTACCAGCTCAACGGTGTCAAGAGAATCAGCGCCCAGGTCTTCAACGAAGGAAGCATTGTTGGTAACTTCTTCCTGCTTAACGCCCAGCTGTTCGCCGATAATTTTCTTAACGCGTTCTTCGATAGTGCTCATACTCTTAAATTTCCTATCAAAACTCGCTTTCGCGATGGTTTTCGTAGTGTATAAAATGTTGAAAAATTTGCAACTAAATCCCGGCAGGTCTTACCACGATTTTACGCTATTTTGCGGCTGTTTGCCCTCATAACGCAAATGATTTTGTACAAAACATTACAGAGAACCGCACGGACTGCGCGGTTCCTGAACGTTTTGCGCAAATCTCGGTCAGACCATGTACATTCCGCCGTTGACGTGCAGAGTTTCACCAGTGATGTAACTCGCTTCGTCAGAGGCTAAAAATGCCACCGCGCTGGCGATTTCATTTGGGGAGCCAAGGCGCCCCGCAGGAACTGCCGCCAGCGTACCCGCACGCTGCTCATCGGTCAGCGCACGCGTCATGTCCGTTTCAATAAAGCCCGGAGCAACAACGTTTACAGTAATACCGCGGGACGCAACTTCGCGAGCCAGTGATTTACTGAAGCCAATCAGACCCGCTTTCGCCGCAGCGTAGTTGGCCTGACCCGCATTTCCCATGGTACCAACCACAGAACCGATAGTGATAATACGTCCATGACGCTTTTTCATCATAGCGCGCATTACCGCTTTTGACAGACGGAAAACAGATGACAGGTTGGTTTCGATAATATCGTTCCACTCGTCATCTTTCATGCGCATTAACAGGTTATCACGAGTAATCCCGGCATTGTTCACCAGGATATCAACTTCACCAAATTCTGCGCGAATATTTCCCAGAACAGATTCGATAGATGCAGGATCGGTCACATTCAGCAGCATGCCTTTCCCGTTAGCACCTAAATAATCGCTAATCGCCTGCGCGCCGCTTTCGCTGGTCGCAGTACCGATAACTTTTGCCCCACGGGCAACGAGCGTCTCAGCGATTGCGCGGCCAATCCCGCGACTTGCACCGGTAACCAGCGCGATTTTTCCTTCAAAACTCATGGTTTTCCTCTTTTATTGCTCAAGCGCCGCAGACATAGCTGCCGGCTCGTTAAGCGCGGAAGCGGTCAGGGTGTCAACAATACGTTTAGTCAGACCGGTGAGGACTTTACCCGGGCCAACTTCATACAGATGCTCTACGCCCTGTGATGCCATAAATTCAACGGATTTGGTCCACTGAACCGGGCTATACAGCTGACGGACAAGGGCATCGCGAATAGCTTCAGGCGTCGTTTCACTTTTCACGTCAACGTTATTCACGACTGGAATAGCTGGCGCGTTGAAGGTTATTTTTTGCAGCTCAACGGCCAGTTTCTCCGCTGCGGGCTTCATCAGCGCGCAGTGGGATGGGACGCTGACCGGCAGCGGCAGAGCACGTTTAGCGCCTGCAGCCTTACAGGCCGCCCCTGCGCGTTCTACGGCCTCTTTATTACCGGCAATAACGACCTGACCCGGCGAGTTAAAGTTCACCGGAGAAACCACCTGCCCTTCGGCAGACTCTTCGCAGGCTTTCGCAATCGCAGCATCGTCAAGACCGATGATCGCAGACATCGCCCCGGAACCTTCCGGAACCGCTTCCTGCATGAACTTACCGCGCAGTTCAACAAGGCGAACGGCGTCGGAAAAATTGATAACGCCCGCGCATACCAGCGCTGAATATTCGCCAAGGCTATGGCCAGCCAGCATCATCGGCGCTTTTCCGCCCTGCTGCTGCCAGACGCGATAGAGCGCAACGGAAGCGGTCAGCAGCGCCGGTTGGGTCTGCCAGGTTTTATTTAATTCTTCCGCCGGGCCCTGCTGTGCAAGCGCCCACAGATCGTAACCCAACGCCGCAGAGGCTTCACGGAACGTCTCTTCGATTACCGGGTAAGCGGCCGCCATATCTGACAGCATCCCGACACTCTGAGAGCCCTGTCCCGGGAAAACAAAAGCAAATTGCGTCATGTTTAAATCCTTATCCTAAAAACGAACCAGCGCGGAACCCCAGGTGAAACCGCCACCAAAGGCTTCCAGCAGAATAAGCTGACCACGTTGAATGCGGCCATCGCGCACGGCTTCATCCAGCGCACAAGGCACAGAAGCGGCTGAAGTATTACCGTGCCTGTCGAGCGTGACGACGACGTTGTCCATCGACATGCCCAGCTTCTTCGCCGTGGCGCTGATAATACGCAGGTTAGCCTGATGTGGTACCAGCCAGTCCAGCGACGAACGCTCGAGATTATTCGCCGCTAAAGTTTCATCGACGATATGAGCCAGCTCGGTCACGGCCACTTTAAAGACTTCGTTGCCCGCCATGGTCAGGAAGATCGGGTTTTCCGGATCGACGCGATCGGCGTTCGGCAGCGTCAGCAGTTCGCCGTAGCTCCCATCCGCATGCAGATGCGTAGAGATAATACCCGGCTCTTCGGAAGCCCCCAGCACCACGGCACCTGCGCCGTCGCCGAAAATGATAATGGTTCCGCGATCGGCAGGATCGCAGGTACGCGCCAGCACATCAGCGCCGATCACCAGCGCGTAATCGACCGCGCCGTTTTTCACGTATTGATCGGCAACGCTGAGCGCGTAGGTGAAACCCGCGCAGGCCGCAGCGACGTCGAAGGCCGGGCAACCTTTAATACCCAGCATTGATTGAATCTGGCAAGCCGAGCTAGGAAACGCATGGGTACCGGAGGTGGTCGCAACAATAATCAGACCAATTTGCTCCGGCTTTACGCCCGCCATATCCAGCGCATGCTTAGCGGCTTCAAGGCCCATGGTAGCAACTGTTTCGTTCGGCGCGGCAATACGACGCTCACGGATACCGGTACGAGTGACAATCCACTCGTCTGACGTATCGACCATATTTTCCAGTTCAGCGTTCGTACGCACGTGCTCAGGCAGATAGCTGCCGGTACCAATAATCTTCGTATACATGTACGCTCAGTCACTCTTGGGTAATATACCTGGTTAACTCAAACTGCGAGGCGTCAGTCGTTTCCGGTCACCGGGCTTTGAGGCCTGGCGTTCCCGCTTCTGCCGTCCTCAGGCAATTCGAAACCTGCAGGGTATAAAGATTCCAGGCGAGCGGCAATTCGCTGAGGAATCTGCCGCTGCACAGCCTGCACTGCCTGCTCTATCGCCACGCAAAAAGCGCGCTGATTGGCAGCCCCATGACTTTTGATCACGGAACCGCGTAATCCTAACAGACAGGCACCATTATACTGGTCGGGGTTGAGGTGACTGAATCGCCTCGACAGGCTTTTTTGTAACCAACGCTTTAATAAAAGCAGCCACCACGACCTTTTTTTCCCCTCTCCCTGTGATTTCAACAGTGAAAGGAACATTCTGACAACACCTTCCATCGTTTTTAATGTGACGTTGCCCGTGAATCCATCACAAACCAACACATCCGTTTTCCCCGTCAACAACTCGTTGGCTTCCAGATACCCAATATAGTTGAGGGTTGGCAAAGTTTTCAAAACGGCCGCCGCGTCGCGAATGCTGCTGAGACCTTTCATCTCTTCTTCGCCGATATTCAGAAGCGCAACGCGGGGATCCTTAATACCAATAACTTCTTCCGCAAGGACCGCCCCCATGACGGCAAACTGCACCAGCATAGTGCTATCGCAATCCACGTTGGCGCCTAAATCCAGCACCACCGTTTTGCCCTTCAGCTGGTGCGGCAGCATGGTAACCAGCGCAGGGCGCTCAATCCCCTCAATGGGTTTGAGCAACAGCTTCGCCAGCCCCATTAGCGCTCCGGTATTACCCGCGCTGACGCAGGCCTGCGCCCGCCCTTCTTTTACTAACTCCAGCGCAATGCGCATTGAGCTACCGCGACTGGCGCGAATCGCTTGCGCGGGCCGGGCATCACTGGCAATAACTGACTGCGCAGGGATAACCTGCAGACGTGAACGTTGTTCAAAATCAGCTTTGGCAAGTAATGGCGCGATAGTGTCGGGATCGCCGACTAAAAGAAGTGTGAGTTGTGAATTAGAGTTCAGTGCCTGCAATGCTGCAGGCACTGTCACGGAAGGGCCAAAATCCCCGCCCATGACATCTAACGCCAGGGTTAGACGTGTCAAGGTATCGTCGCTGCTCGGTTCGGTTATTCCCCAGTTACCCAGGGAGATCCTCACTAAGCTTCATCACGCTTTTACTCTTCGTCTTTCGCGCTGCAAGTGCGTAGACTGCGCTCGTTCACACCAGTCACATAGTGAGCTATGCTCCCGGCGCTTCTCTCGCTTGCGTCTTCTTGCAACGCGAAATCCATGGAGTAATGCGTGATTACTTAGCGATAACCTTGCGACCGCGGTAGAAACCGTCGGCAGTGATGTGGTGACGCAGGTGTTTTTCACCAGAAGCTTTGTCTACAGACAGGCTGGTGACTGCGGTCAGAGCGTCATGGGAACGACGCATGCCACGTTTGGAACGGGTTGGTTTATTCTGTTGTACGGCCATGGACCTTACTCCTCAATTACTTATGCTTTAAGCTGGCTAATACGGCAAATGGATTTGGTTTTTGTGCCTCTTCAGGCAGTTCACCAAAGACCATGTCCGCGTCGGACACTTCACAGTGTTCAGAATCATGCACCGGAACTACAGGCAAGGAGAGGATAATTTCATCTTCAACCAGCGCCAGCAGATCGATTTCACCGAATTCGTTAACCTCAATCGGCTCATACGCTTCCGGCAGTGCCTCGGCCTGTTCGTCATTTCTGACGGGGCTGAAACAATACGTTGTGTGAACATGATGGGGGAACGGTTTCCCGCAACGCTGACATTCGAGGGTTACCGACACCGTCGCATCGCCGCTTAAAACGGCAAGACGCTGGTTATCAATAGCGAACGACATGCTGCATTCCACATCGCTGTCCACGCTGACAACAGAATCAGCGACGCGCACAGCCTGATCACGGGTATAGATACCTTGGTAATCTAAGCGCTTTTGAGCCGTGCGAACCGGATCGAGAGTCAGGGGTAATTTTACCTTTTGCATAGGGCGCGCATATTAACTTTGTAACGTCATAGAGTCAAAGAAAAAGGCAGCCTCAGGTTGCCTTTTGCCATTTATTCGCACACATTGCGGCGCATAGTTTAAAATGATGCTCTGCGAAGCGCTATATGTGGATGAAAAAATATGTCTGAACTGATCCTCGCGTCAACCTCGCCCTGGCGGCGAATGCTGCTGGAAAAGCTGTCGGTGCCTTTTGAATGCGCGGCGCCGGACGTAGATGAAACCCCGCTGCCCGGCGAGCCCGCCCGCCAGCTGGTGATGCGTCTGGCGCAGGCAAAAGCGCAGGCCCTCGCCGCACGCTATCCGCAGCACCTCATTATAGGCTCCGATCAGGTTTGTATCCTGGACGGTGAAATTACCGGCAAACCACATACCGAAGAGAACGCCCATCGCCAGTTGAGAAAGGCCAGCGGCACCATCGTCACGTTCTACACCGGCCTCGCGCTATATAACTCTGCCAGGGGTCATCTACAAACTGAATGTGAACCCTTTGACGTCCACTTCCGCCATTTAAGCGATCGGGAAATTGAAAGCTATATCCGCAAAGAAAATCCGCTGCAGTGCGCCGGCAGTTTCAAAAGCGAAGGATTAGGCATCACGCTGTTCGAGAGACTCGAGGGCCGCGATCCTAACGCGCTGGTCGGTTTACCGCTCATCGCGTTATGTCAAATGCTGCGCCGGGAAGGCTTCAATCCCCTGCTCACCTGAACATAATGACGCATGGCATCGGAGAGGGTGTGTTTTTCCCGATGCCATAACGCCGTTTATCAAGAACTTAAGTCACAGATCCATCCGCGTCGAGTTTGTTTAACGCCACGCAGCAGTTCAACGCGTACTCCCCCACAACAGTAATGCCTTACCTGTCACAGTTTATTTTTGCCGCACCATTAAAATAATAAAACAACGTTTTATTTTAAAAATGGAGCAACTATGCCTTTTCGCGCTACGCTTTTGACCCTCACCCTGCTGGCCGCCGCCAGCGTCAACGCGAACGACTGGCAGCGCCAGGGCGTCGTAGAAGGCAATTTACCCGCCTCCTGGCAGCAGTTGAAAGCGCAGATGACGTATCCGGACTCGTGGCTCTCTGGAAACTATCGTCATTTCGATCAATGGCGAGAGCACGCCCGCACGCTGCTTCGGCAATCCCTGCTAACGCCGACATCAGCAAGCCCGTTCACCCCACAAACGCTGATGAGCGAAGATCGGGGCACCTATCGCGCCGAGAAACTGGCATTTAACGTCACAGATGAAAACCGGATTGCCGCTCTGATGTTAACGCCCAAATCAGCAGGCCCTCACCCGGCCATTGTCCTGCTGCACGACCATGGCTCAAAATTTGACATAGGCAAGGAGAAACTGATTCGTCCTTTGCGGGATGCCGCACGCCTGGCCAGCGCCGAGGCATGGGCAGATAAATTTTTCAGCGGTCGGTTCATCGGCGATGAGCTGGCGCAGCGCGGTTATGTTGTCATCGCTATTGATAGCCCGGGCTGGGGGGATCGCGGCCCCATGACCTACGAGCAGCAGCAGGCGCTGGCCAGTAACTATTTTAACCTTGGGCGCTCGCTGGCAGGGGAAGTCGCCTATGAAGATCTGCGAACCGTCGATTTCCTCAGTACATTAAAAGAGGTTGATAATAAACGCATCGGGGTACTGGGTTTTTCAATGGGCGGTTTTCGCGCCTGGCAACTGGCCGCCCTGTCTGACAAAGTCGCCGCCACTGCCGCGATCTCCTGGTTCGGTACCTGGAACGGCCTGATGCAGCCAGGCAACAACGTTCTGCGCGGTCAATCGGCGTTTTATATGCTTCATCCGGGCCTGGCCGGACATCTTGATATTCCCGACATCGCCAGCATTGCAGCGCCCAGGCCGATGCTGATTTATAGCGGCGGGCAGGATAAGCTGTTTCCCGCTGCAGCCGTTAATGACGCCTTCGCTAAGGTGCATAACGTATGGGCGTCACAGAACGCGCAGGATAAGCTGGAGACCAGAACGTGGCCGGAACTGGGCCACGTCTTTTATCAAGAACAGCAGGATGAAGTGTTCCCTTGGCTTGATAAGTGGCTCAAGCCCTGAGCAAGTCCGTATCACTTCGCGTTACGTAAAACCTGCAGGCAACGCTTAAGCTGGTTATCTAAAGGCGCTTCAACACGCATCACTTCCCCTGTACCCGGATGCGTAAACTTCAGCGCCGCCGCGTGCAGAAACAGCCGGTTAAGGCCGGTGCCTGACAGCTGCTTATCGAATTCCCGGTCGCCGTAGCGATCGTCAAAAGCGATAGGGTGACCGGCATATTGGGTATGCACGCGGATTTGATGGGTACGGCCGGTTACCGGGCTGCAGCGCACCAGGGTCGCATGGGGATAACGCTCTTCGACTTTAAAACGCGTTTCCGACGGTTTCCCCTCCTGGTTAACCCGCACGATGCGTTCACCGCTCTGCAGAATATTCTTCAGCAGCGGAGCCTGCACCACTTTAGTGTGGGACTGCCACTGCCCGCGCACCAGCGCCAGGTAGTCTTTTTGCATTCCTTTGTCGCGCAGCTGCTCGTGCAGGGAACGCAGCGCGGAACGCTTTTTGGCGACTAACAGAACGCCAGAGGTATCGCGATCGAGGCGATGCACCAGCTCAAGGAAGCGCGCTTCCGGGCGCAGCGCGCGCAGACCTTCAATCACGCCGAAGCTCAACCCGCTGCCGCCGTGTACCGCTGTCCCGGAAGGTTTATTAAGCACCAGAATATGATCGTCTTCATATAAAATCACATCGGCCAGCGCAGCAACTTTCTGCAGGTGGGGAGAGACCGCCTCTTCTTCTTTCTCCGCGACGCGGACCGGCGGAATGCGCACTTCGTCGCCGGCTTCCAGCTTATACTCAGGCTTGACGCGCTTTTTATTGACCCGCACCTCGCCTTTTCGCAAGATGCGATAAATCATGCTCTTTGGTACGCCCTTCAGCTGCGTACGCAAAAAGTTGTCGATACGTTGCCCTGCTTCATCATCAGCAATGGCAACCATTTTTACGCTTGGGATCTCAGTTTTCATGGTGCGCGATTCTAAATAGCCCGACGCATTAGCGCCACTCATTTTTATATGCTTATATTTATTATCATCCGGTTTTCGCCGCATGCTTCATCATCGTTTTGTTTGTTATTAGAACAATCCGTATACGCGGGTGAAAAAACTGTGGGTAACCGGGTGATAAAAGGTGAAAGTCAACTTGCTATAACGAGCTTAGCAATGGAATAATGATGCCGTTTTCCGTGCTGAAACTTGTTAGAACAAGAAATTAGCGGAATGACCAATTTTGTCTGACCGATCATCAACGCAGCAATGGCGTAAGACGTATTGATCTTTCAGACAGTTAGCGGGCTGCGGGTTGCAGTCCTTACCGGTACAGGCTCTATGGATTTCACGTCGCAGGAAGGCGTTCACACTGGGATATCCCGGCGCTCATTTCGATCAAATGATTAGAATGAGCAGGTTAAGCCGCCACGCCTGCTGCTTGAAAAACGATGGGTATAAATGGAATCTTCTCTGGTGATACATCCCAGGCAGTTCCCCTGATAATTGCGCTGTGTTTCCGTTTGAAATACAGGCGACCGACACTCTGCGCCTCTTAAGCGCGCGACAACCGTGAGGTTGGCGACGTGAAACAGACACGAGGCCATCGGTTTCCCCCGGTAAGGCGTTACTCTGCCCGTAGCTTAGTCGTCAATGTAAGAATAATGAGTAAGTTACGATGAAAAGAATGTTAATCAACGCAACTCAGCAGGAAGAGTTGCGCGTCGCCCTTGTTGATGGGCAGCGCCTGTACGACCTGGATATCGAAAGCCCCGGGCACGAACAGAAAAAAGCGAACATCTACAAAGGCAAAATCACTCGTATTGAACCTAGTCTCGAAGCCGCGTTTGTTGATTATGGCGCCGAGCGTCATGGTTTCCTCCCTCTTAAAGAAATTGCCCGCGAATACTTCCCTGCCAACTACAGTTCTCACGGCCGCCCTAACATCAAGGACGTGCTGCGTGAAGGTCAGGAAGTGATTGTGCAGATTGATAAAGAAGAGCGCGGCAATAAAGGCGCCGCGCTGACCACCTTTATCAGCCTGGCGGGCAGCTACCTGGTACTGATGCCGAATAACCCACGCGCTGGCGGTATTTCACGCCGTATCGAGGGTGACGATCGTACCGAGCTGAAAGAAGCGCTGGCCAGCCTTGAGCTGCCGGATGGCATGGGACTTATCGTTCGCACCGCTGGCGTCGGCAAATCCGCCGAAGCGCTGCAGTGGGACTTAAGCTTCCGCCTGAAGCACTGGGAAGCCATCCAGAAAGCCGCTGAAAGCCGCCCTGCTCCGTTCCTGATCCATCAGGAAAGTAACGTGATTGTGCGCGCTTTCCGCGACTATCTGCGTCAGGATATCGGCGAAATTCTTATCGACAACCCGAAAGTGCTTGAGCTGGCGCGCCAGCATATCGCGGCTCTTGGGCGTCCGGATTTCAGCAGCAAAATCAAGCTGTACACCGGTGAAATTCCGCTGTTCAGCCACTACCAAATCGAGTCGCAGATTGAATCCGCTTTCCAGCGTGAAGTGCGCCTGCCTTCCGGCGGTTCTATCGTAATCGACAGCACCGAAGCGCTCACCGCTATCGATATCAACTCCGCCCGTGCTACCCGCGGCGGCGACATCGAAGAAACGGCGTTTAACACCAACCTGGAAGCGGCCGATGAAATTGCTCGCCAGCTGCGCCTGCGCGACCTCGGCGGTCTGATCGTTATCGACTTCATCGATATGACCCCGGTACGTCACCAGCGTGCGGTAGAAAACCGCCTGCGCGAAGCCGTACGCCAGGACAGAGCGCGCATCCAGATCAGCCACATTTCACGCTTTGGCCTGCTGGAGATGTCGCGTCAGCGTCTGAGCCCGTCGCTTGGCGAGTCCAGCCATCACGTCTGCCCGCGCTGTAGCGGAACGGGTACCGTACGCGATAACGAATCGCTGTCGCTTTCCATTCTGCGCTTGATCGAAGAAGAAGCGCTGAAAGAGAACACTAAAGAAGTTCACGCTATCGTTCCGGTGCCGATTGCTTCGTACCTCCTGAACGAAAAACGTGCTGCGGTAAGCGCCATTGAAACCCGCCAGGCCGATGTACGCGTCATCATCGTGCCAAACGATCAGATGGAAACGCCGCACTACTCCGTTCTGCGCGTACGTAAGGGTGAAGAGACCTCCACGCTGAGCTATCTGCTGCCGAAACTGCACGAAGAAGAGATGGCTATGCCTTCTGATGAAGAGCCGGCCGAGCGTAAACTTCCGGAGCAACCGGCGCTGGCCGCTTTTGTCATGCCTGATGCCCCACCAGCGCCGGCTCAGCAAGAGCCTGCTAAAGCTACGGTTGCCGTCGGAACACCAGCCGCTTCCGCACCTAAGTCGGCAGCGCCAGCGCAGCCGGGTCTGGTTGCACGCTTCTTCAGCGCCCTGAAAAATATCTTCTCCGGCGCAGAAGAAACTAAGCCGGCTGAAGTCCAGGTTGAGAAAAAAGCGGAGGAGAAATCCGAGCGCCAGCAGGAACGTCGCAAACCGCGCGCCAACAACCGCCGCGATCGCAACGACCGCCGCGATAATCGGGATAACCGCGACAATCGTGCCGAGAATAGCGAAGTTCGTGAATCTCGCGAAGAAAACCGCCGTAACCGCCGCGAGAAGCAGCAGAACGTCGAACCTCGCGACATCCGCCAGACAACGGCAGAAGATAGCGATAAAGGCAAAGCTCGCGATGATCAACCGCCGCGCCGTGAACGCAATCGCCGTCGTAACGACGAGAAGCGTCAGGTTCAGCAGGAAGCTAAAGCGCAAACTCGTGAAGAACCGGTCGTACAGGATAGCGAGCAGGAAGAACGCGTGCAGACCATGCCGCGCCGCAAGCCGCGCCAGCTGTCGCAGAAGGTACGTATTGAATCTGCTGCCGCTGAGCAGATTGTCGAGCCGGTAGCCGCGCCTCAGGTCATCGAAGCGCCAGCCGTCCAACCCGAAGCCGCAGCTCCGCGCACGGAACTGGCGAAAGTCGACCTGCCGGCAGTTGTTGAAACCGCTGCGGAACATGACGATACCGGCGAAGCACGCGAAGCTAACGGTATGCCGCGTCGTTCGCGCCGTTCCCCTCGTCACCTGCGCGTAAGCGGCCAACGCCGTCGTCGCTACCGTGATGAGCGTTACCCGACGCAATCCCCGATGCCGCTGACCGTAGCCTGCGCATCGCCGGAAATGGCATCTGGTAAAGTGTGGATCCGTTACCCTGTCGTTCGCCCGCAGGACCAGCAGCAAGAAGAAGCGCAGGTACAGGAGTTCGCTACCACCGCGGTTGCCCCCGTTATCACCCCTGCGGCCGCCGTTGAACCGGCTGTCTCTGAAGTGGTTGCCCCGGAGGTAGTTGAAGAGCGCGTTGTTGAGCCGGTCGTCATCTCTGAGCCTGTGGCGATGATGAACGAACCTGAAGCTCCGGTTGTCGAAACCACGCACCCGGAAGCTATCGCCGCACCGGTTGATGAACAGCCGCAGCTGATTGCCGAGGCTGATGAAACCGTCGCCGAAGAGGTTGTCGCAGAAGCCGTCGACGTCGTGGCGAAAGAGGCTGTCGAGCCGGAAGCAGCGGTCGCTGAACCTGCTGCGGTTGAAGAAGCCGCGGCCGCTGTTGAAGAAGCGCCTGTCGTTTGCGAACCGGTGGTTGAGCCGGCACCGGCGGCAGAGCCGGTAGTGAAGACTCAACCTGTTGTCACGACTGTGCCGGTCGTTAAGGTCGCCAATCGTCACGCCACCGCGCCGATGACCCGCGCGCCTGCGCCAGACTACGTCCCTGAAGCGCCTCGTCAAAGCGACTGGGTTCGCCCGAGCTTTGATTTTGACGGTAAGGGCGCTGCTGGTGGCCATAGCGCGACCCATAAAGCCGCTGCTGGGCCTACCCGTCCGCAGCCCGTAGAGTAACGCCTACCAGACCGGCCCCAGCGGCCGGTCTTTTTTTATTCCCCTTCCGGTCGCTGCATCCCCGCAATCTGCGGCATAACCTCGCGCATCAAATCGAGAAACTTACGCAACCGCGTCGGATAATAGCGTGCCCAGGGATAGACAAGATGTACCGGCAGCGGAGAGGCACGCCACTGCGGGAATAGCTCCACCAGCCGCCCGGCGGCAATATCCTCCGCTACCGCCCAGCTCGAAACAATCGCCGCGCCCAGCCCCGCCAGCGCGGTATTGCGGGCGACATGTACGCTGTCGGTACTCAGGCACGGAGCAATGCTAAAGGTTGTAAGCTGCTCATCCACCTCTGATTGCAGCATCACCTCATGCTGATAGAACGTGCTGATGGCTACCCAGGGCAGCAGCGACATCTCCTGCGGCTCGGTTAACGGCGGATAGTTCGCCAGCAGCGACGGCGATGCCACTACGCTGCGCGGCACCTCGGCCAGCAGGACCGACACCGTAGCCGGATCCACCTCAGCCCCCACGCGAATCGCGCAGTCGATGCCATCGCTCAGGAAATCCACGGTTTTATCATTCAGCATCCATTCGACCGATAGCTGGGGATAGCGCTGCAGAAAGTCCACCAGCGGCCCCAGCAGTTGCTGCTGACCAAACGCATGCGGCGCCCGTACCCTTAATATCCCCACCGGACGGTCATCGGTGATGCGCAGGTCGTCTTCCAGCGCCAGCCACGCATCGACGATCTGTCGGGCATGCTGGTAACAGCGCTCGCCGTCATCGGTCAGCTTCATCGCATGGGTGGTACGCAGGATCAGCTTTGCGCCGAGCAGCCCTTCCAGCGACTGGAGTCGTCGACTTACCGTCGCCTGGGTCGTGTTCATCTGGACCGCCGCAGCGGAGAGAGACCCGGCTTCGACAATCCGAATGAATGTACGCATCAGTTCAATACGATCTATACGCTCCTGCTTCTTCATTTTTCTTCTGCCTATACGTTTAGCGTATAACCGTTTTACCACCGGGCTATCTACCGCGCCAGCCTCATTACGGGAAAAATAGCGCCATCGCTTCTAAGAGGAATCAATCATGACACCGACACCACTCACCTCCCGCGCAGCCGGCTGGGTAATATTTATCCTTGCGCTCGGCGCAGGCTTCAGCGTTGCCGCTATCTATTACGCGCAGCCGCTGCTGCCGCTAATGGGAGCAAACCTGCATTTGAGCGTTGAGGGTATGGGTCTGGTTCCGACCCTGACTCAGGCGGGCTATGCGCTGGGTATACTGTTCCTTCTACCGCTTGGCGACCGTCACGATCGCAGAAAGCTGATCCTGATGAAAAGCGCCGCGCTGGCGGTCCTGTTGCTGCTCTGCAGCCTTACCGGTCAGCTCACCACTCTGTTGATGGTTAGTTTGCTGATCGGGATGGCTGCGACAATGGCGCAGGATATCGTACCAGCTGCCGCGATTCTGGCTCCTGCGGGTAAACAAGGGAAAATGGTGGGTACGGTCATGACTGGCCTGCTGCTGGGGATCCTGCTGTCACGGACGGTGAGCGGGCTGGTGGGTGCGCTATTCGGCTGGCGGGTGATGTATCAGGCCGCTGCGGTCAGTATTGCACTGATTGGTCTGCTGATGTGGCGCGTGCTGCCGCGCTTTGAAATTCACTCAAACCTGACTTATCCGCAGCTGATGAAATCGATGGCCCACCTGTGGAAACGCTATCCGGCACTGCGTCGCGCCGCATTCGCCCAAGGGTTCCTCTCTATCGCCTTCAGCGCATTCTGGTCCACCCTGGCGGTCATGTTACTGGCGCACTATCAGATGGGCAGCGCGGTAGCCGGCGGCTTTGGTATTGCAGGCGCTGCCGGGGCGCTCGCCGCCCCGCTGGCTGGCGGCCTGGCCGATAAATTCGGAGCCGAAAAAGTCACGCAAATGGGCGCGGCGCTGGTTACCGTTTCTTTTGCCCTGATGTTTCTGCTGCCTGCGCTACCGCCGCATGGCCAGCTGATCCTGATTGCCATCTCGGCCGTCGGTTTTGACCTTGGACTGCAATCCAGCCTCGTGGCGCACCAGAACCTGGTGTATGGTCTGGAGCCTCAGGCGCGCGGTCGTCTCAATGCGCTGTTGTTTACCGGCGTGTTTATCGGAATGTCGCTCGGCTCAGTGCTGGGAAGCAAACTGTATGTGATAGCAGGCTGGAGCGGTGTAGTGACTCTCGCCGTCATTACCGGCGCTATCGCCCTCGGCATCCGCCTGATAGAAAGCGCGAGAGTCGTTTCGGCGCAACGAACCGTCAGGTAAAAAAAAGCCGCCCTGCTGGCAATACAGGGCGGCTTTTGTGTCAGGAAGAGAACTCAGACCGTGCGGCGAGCAAACTCTTTGACGCGGAAGCCCAGCAGCAACAGCGTCGCGAAATAGGCGACGACACCCGCTACCACGACTACCATCAAACGCAGCAGGCGGAACGGCATCGTCCCCTGCGACCACTCCGGCATCAGGTACATCACACCCAACAGCGCCGCAGACATCACGATGACGGCAATCACCAGGCGCAGCAGGAACAAGAACCAGCCGGGCTGAGGGGTGAATATTTTCTGTCTCCTCAGTTGCCAGTAGAGCAGCCCGGCGTTAAGGCAGGCCGCCAGGCCAATCGACAATGACAGACCGGCATGCTTTAGCGGACCAATAAAGGCGAGGTTCATAACCTGCGTCATGATCAGCGTGACGATGGCAATTTTCACCGGCGTTTTAATGTCCTGACGCGAATAGAACCCGGGAGCCAGCACCTTCACCACGATGAGCCCCATCAGCCCGACAGAATATGCCACCAGCGCGCGCTGGGTCATCGCGGCATCAAAAGCGGTAAATTTCCCGTACTGGAATAACGCGACCGTCAGCGGCTTGGCCAGGATCCCTAACGCCACTGCGCTCGGTAGCGCGAGCAGGAAGCACAGGCGTAATCCCCAGTCCATCAAACGGCAGTATTCGTCGTGATTGCCGCTGGCAAAGCTTTTGGACAGAGAAGGCAGCAGAATGGTCCCCAGCGCCACGCCCAGCACGCCGGACGGAAACTCCATCAGGCGATCCGCATAGTACATCCATGACACCGAGCCGGAGACGAGGAACGAGGCAAAAATGGTATTGATAATCAGGGAAATCTGGCTAACCGAGACGCCGAGGATCGCCGGCCCCATCTGTTTCACCACCCGCACCGCGCCGGCATCTTTGAGGTTGATTCGCGGCAGCACCAGCATGCCGATTTTCTTCAAATGCGGCAGCTGCCAGGCAAGCTGCAAAATACCGCCAACCGTCACCGCCCACGCCATGGCCAGCATCGGCGGATTAAAGTAGGGCGCGGCAAACAGCGCAAAACCAATCATGCTGACGTTCAGGAAAGTCGGAGCAAAAGCAGGCACCGAAAAGCGGTTCCAGGTATTCAGGATGGCGCCCACGAGTGAAGCCAGGGAGATCAGCAGAATATAGGGAAAAGTGATGCGCAAGAGCTGAGTGGTCAGGGCGAACTTTTCGGGCGTATTGGCAAATCCCGGCGCGGTGATGGTGATCACCCACGGTGCCGCCAGCATACCAGCGATAGTCACCAGCGCCAGCACCAGCGTCAGCAAGCCCGAAACATAGGCGACGAAAACCCGGGTCGCATCTTCACCCTGCTTGCTTTTATATTCCGCCAGAATCGGCACAAAAGCCTGTGAGAACGCGCCCTCAGCAAAAATACGCCGTAATAGATTCGGAAGTTTGAAAGCAACGAAGAAGGCGTCGGTGGCCATCCCTGCGCCAAAAATACGCGCCACAATCGCATCGCGCGCAAAACCCAGCACGCGCGAAAACATGGTCATCGAACTGACGGCCGCCAGTGATTTTAAAAGATTCATTAACGTGTTATTCCACAACCCTGGAGTAAAACGCCCGCTCAGGCGGGCGCTGGAAAGTGGCGATAGTCTACCGGGTTCATAATGAATTACTACTGCCAGTTGTTACAACGGGTTATTCGCTCATTGCTTCGCGCCAGAGTTTCTCCACGATACGCTGAGCAAGCAGCGCCTGTTCGCCGGAGGTTTCAGGAACCGTCTGATTTTGCACGCATTCGATAAAATGCCGGGCGCAGCCGGTGAATCCTCGTTGCTCAAGGGTGGTCTGCCAGCCGGGGACCGGACGCTGGATGACACCGCGCCCCCGCTCCTCCTGCCACTCCCGCATATCACGGACTTCATATAATCCACCGTCGGTTACCGCCTGCACCCACTCCCGCTGGCTTCCAGCGCGGCGGTGCATACTGGTGGTCATTTGGATCATCCCGCAGCTGAAATGATGTTCAGCATAAAGCATTTCACCCTGGGCCGTCGTGAGTAGCGTACCGCCGTTTAAACGGGCTTTATCGCCCGCCAGCCATAGCGCGGTGTCGACGACATGCAGATAGTCATCCAGCAGCGTAAAGCGCAAATCGTGGCCCACGCTGTCGCTACGGTGTTTATCCATCCGCAGCGAAGCCGCGTTACCAAGCTGAGCTTTAAGTTCGCGATAGAGAGGGGAGAAGCGGCGATTAAATCCGACCATAAGAGTAAGACGGCGGCGGGCCGCCAGCTCAACCAACGTCTCCGCATCGCTAAGCTTGTCGGCCAGCGGTTTATCAACGCAGACATGAACTCCGGCATTGAGTAACCGACTAACCACTTCATAATGTGAAGCCGTTGAAGTATGGACGAATACAGCATCACATTGCGCCGCCAGCTGTTCCAGGGTATCCGCATAGGGGATACGCCACGTTTCACAGATGCGCAGCGCTTTCTCTTTTCCCGGCGACCACGCCGCCTGTAGCGTCCAGCCATCCGCCGCTCCCAGCACCGGCAGCCAGGCCTTTTGCGCAATGCTACCTAAACCAACAACGCCGATGCGTAGTTTCGCCGACATGCTTAATCTCCTGAATGAGGCAGCAGTGAATCCAGACGCGCTTTAAGTTCAGCGACGTCCGCTTCCAGCGCCTCAACGCGGGCCTGGAGATCGTCACCCGCCGGCGAAACGGCTTCAACGGCGGTAATCAGCGAATCCATATCATCGCAGAACAGGTGCATATAGCGGCTTTCACGCTTCCCGGGTTCCCGCGGCAGACGCGCAACATAGGGGCCATCTTCTCGCGTAGCCAAATTTTCGAGGACGTTTTCCACCTCTGCCATATCGCTGAATTCATGCATTCTCTGCGCCCGCCCGCGCAGTTCTCCGGGCGTCTGCGCCCCGCGCAGCAGCAAGGTGGTAATAATTGCCACTTCCGCTGGAGTTAATTTCAGGTCGCCAAATTCAGAGTTGCAGAAGCGCTGTTCATATTTGGTCACCCGATTGCCGAAACCGCTTACCGTACGCAAAAAATGACGCTTAACTAACGTATCGAGGAGATCCTGCACGTCATTTTCGCTGAGCGACATCACCGGTTCACGGTTCGTTTTCTGATTACAGGCGGTCACCACCGCGTTGACCGACAGGGGGTACTGCTCCGGCGTGGTGACCTGCTTTTCCAGCAGACAGCCAATGACTCGCGCCTCATGCGCGGTTAACTGATATTTCATGATGTCTCCTTAGCGACCCGGGGTCCAGTCCGGTGTCGTCAACGCCGTCAGTACGTGATCGCGCCACTGCCCATCAATGAGCAGGTAATCTTTGGCGTAACCCTCTTTTTCAAAACCCAGACGCGCCAGCAAATCGCCGCTACGCTGATTATGCGGCATATAATTTGCCATTATGCGATGGATATGTTGCGTGCGCTGCATATAGCGAATTGCCGACGTCAGCGCTTCAAACATTAGCCCCTGCCCTTGCCATTTCTCTCCGATAGAGTAACCGAGATAGCAGGCATGAAACGATCCGCGCACCACGTTCGAAAAATTCGCCACGCCGATAATCTCTTTTTCTTCAGGATCCAGCAGCGCAAAATAGAATGCCGAACCCTGCTTATGAAACTCCGAAATCATCGATAAACGCGCCTGCCAGCCGGAAGGATAACAGTGGCTGTCGTCGCGCACTGGTTCCCAGGGTTTTAAGAACCCTTTATTTTCCGCGTAGTAATCGGCCAGACGCCAGGCGTCACGATCGTGTACCAGCCGCACCACCAGCCGATCCGTCGTCAAACGCACCTTCGGTACGTTACTGCGATAGCCAAACATTCCCCTCTCCTGTTCCCCTGACGCAATACTTGCTGACTTTACTATACCTGTCCTGCAGGGATGTGTGAAAACAGCAACATACCATTTTCTGCACCATCTCTGCTTTTCGATGAATAGCCTCTATCGTTCTTGCATTTTGATAAAAAAATATTGTCGCGAGTTAGCTGGGAAAATAGCCATTAACCCCGCAAAATATCAGAGCTTATTCTTATTTTTCCCGGGAGGGGAAATGTCCCGCGTATCGCAGGCAAGGAGCCTGGGTAAATATTTCCTGTTAGTTGATAACATGCTGGTCGTACTCGGCTTTTTCGTCGTGTTCCCGCTCATCTCTATTCGCTTTGTCGATCAGATGGGGTGGGCCGCGCTAATGGTCGGCATTGCGCTCGGGCTGCGTCAACTGGTGCAGCAAGGTTTAGGGATATTCGGCGGTGCGATTGCCGACCGTTTTGGCGCCAAACCGATGATCGTCACCGGCATGCTGATGCGAGCTGCCGGTTTCGCCGCGATGGCCGTCGCCCATGAACCATGGGTCCTGTGGTTATCCTGCATACTCTCCGGTCTCGGCGGCACGCTGTTCGATCCCCCGCGGGCGGCGTTGGTGGTTAAGCTGGTTCGCCCACACCAGCGCGGGCGTTTCTTCTCCATTCTGATGATGCAGGACAGCGCCGGGGCGGTGATCGGCGCGCTGCTGGGTAGCTGGCTGCTGCAGTATGATTTTCGTCTGGTGTGCAGCGCTGGAGCGGCCCTGTTTATCGCCTGCGCGGCGTTCAATGCCTGGTATCTCCCGGCCTGGAAGCTGTCAACGGTCAAAACGCCGGTTCGTGAAGGGCTGGGCCGCGTGCTGCGTGACAAACGATTTGTCACCTACGTCTTGACGCTAACCGGATATTACATGCTGGCAGTACAGGTCATGTTAATGCTGCCGATTATGGTTAACGATATTGCGGGTTCTCCGGCGGCGGTAAAATGGATGTATGCCATCGAAGCCACCATTTCACTGACGTTGCTTTATCCGATTGCCCGCTGGAGTGAAAAACGGTTTCGCCTTGAGCATCGGCTGATGGCCGGACTGCTGATTATGACGCTGGCAATGATGCCGATTGGCCTGAGCAGCAATCTGCAGCAGCTGTTTACGCTGATCTGCGTGTTTTATATCGGGTCCATCATCGCCGAGCCTGCGCGCGAGACGCTTGGCGCTTCGCTGGCGGATGCCAGAGCGCGCGGCAGCTATATGGGCTTTAGCCGTCTGGGATTAGCCTTCGGCGGCGCTTTCGGCTACGCAGGCGGCGGCTGGCTGTTCGATGCCGGTAAGGCCACGGGTCAGCCGGAGCTGCCGTGGCTGATGCTGGGCGCGATCGGTCTTGCGACGTTTGTTGCTCTGTGGTGGCAGTTCAGTCCAAAACGTTCAACGTCCGGTATGCTCGAGCCGCGCACCTGATTTGCCGGACCGTCGTTTCTCCTCCATACTGAATTGAGGAAGTTCAGCAACAATGGAGGAGAAACGTGAAGTTATATATCTACGATCACTGCCCGTTCTGCCTGAAAGCCCGCATGATTTTCGGCCTGAAAAATATCCCTGTCGAACTGATCACGCTCCTGAACGATGATGAATCAACCCCAACCCGCATGATCGGCCAGAAAATGGCGCCCATCCTGCAAAAAGACGATAGTCGCTATATGCCAGAAAGCATGGATATCGTGCACTATGTCGATAAACTTGATGGAAAACCGCTACTGACCGGAGCGCGAAACCCGGCTATTGAAACCTGGCTGCGCAAGGTCAACGTCTACGCGAATCGTCTGTTGATCCCGCGTTTCGCCAAATCCGCATTTGATGAATTCTCAACCCCAGAGGCGCGCGCTTATTTTGTGAATAAGAAGGAAGCGGCTATTGGTAGCTTTGCCGATCACCTCGCCCATTCTACCGGTCTGGTTAAGAACATCAGCGACGATCTGCGCGCGTTGGATAAACTTATCGTCCAGCCAAACGCCGTCAACGGAGAGCTGTCTGAAGATGATATTCATCTCTTCCCACTCCTGCGGAATCTGACGCTGGTTGCCGGGGTGAACTGGCCGAGCCGCGTGGCCGCCTATCGCGACAATATGGCTAAACAGACGCAAATCAATCTGCTTTCCTCAATGGCTATTTAAGCTCAGGGCAGCGGAAGGTAGTGTCCTTCGCTGCCTCCCCCCGCTTTTTAAGTCTTTTCCGCTAGCACCTCCTGCGCTGGCGGGTCATGCTACTTTGTGTCAGGATGAACCCATGGCATGACATTAAGGAATCCAATGAAAAAGATGTTTATCGCGGCCGCGCTTATCGTCAGCGGCCTGCTGAGCGGCTGTAATCAGCTTACGCAATATTCCGTGAGTGAGCAGGAGATCAACCAGGCGCTGCAGAAACGTAACCACTTCGCCAAGGATATTGGCCTGCCCGGCGTTGCGGATGCTCATATTGAACTACAAAACCTGACCAGCGCGATTGGTCGTGAAGAACCCAATAAAGTGACGCTAAGCGGCGTTGCTAATTTAGATCTGAATTCACTATTCGGGAACCAGAAAGCGACCATTGACCTGAAGCTAAAAGCGCTGCCGACCTTCAACAAAGAGAAAGGCGCCATTTTCCTGCAGGAGATGGAGGTGGTGGACGCAAAGGTTCAACCTGAAAAACTGCAGTCCGTGGTACAGACGCTCATTCCTTACCTGAATCAGTCGCTGCGTAGCTACTTCAATCAGCAGCCTGCCTACGTCCTGCGCGAAGACGCCAGCGCGGGCGAAGCGTTGGCGAAAAAGTATGCTAAAGGGATTGAGGTTAAGCCGGGTGAGATTATTATCCCGTTCACTAACTAACGGTTCGGGCGCAGAAGCGCCCGTTTTTTTACGGAAGTTGATGCAAAGGAAAACGTTTACGCTTATCCTTAGTGCCCGGCAAAAACAGCCCTGATGACTGACCCTATTTAGCCGGAGCCTTCCATGACAGCACAATCCCAGGTATTGAAAATCCGCCGCCCTGACGACTGGCATATCCATCTGCGCGATGACGATATGTTAAAAACCGTCGTGCCTTACACCAGTGAATTTTATGGCCGGGCGATCGTGATGCCGAATCTGGTACCCCCTGTCACCACCGTCGAAGCCGCCCTTGCCTATCGCCAGCGCATCATAGCGGCAATTCCGGCGGGCCACGATTTTACGCCGCTGATGACCTGTTATCTGACGGATACGCTCGACCCTGCTGAGCTGGAACGCGGATTCAACGAGGGCGTTTTCACCGCTGCCAAACTTTATCCGGCCAATGCGACCACCAACTCCAGCCACGGCGTCACCAGCACTGATGCAATCATGCCGGTACTGGAGCGCATGGAAAAGCTGGGAATGCCCCTGCTGGTGCACGGTGAGGTCACTCACGCGGACATCGATATTTTTGACAGAGAAGCGCGGTTTATTGAAACCGTCATGGAGCCGCTGCGTCGGCGCCTGCCGGGTCTGAAAGTGGTGTTCGAACACATCACCACCAAAGATGCCGCTGAATACGTACGCGACGGCAATGAGCTGCTGGCGGCGACCATCACCCCGCAGCACCTGATGTTTAACCGCAATCATATGCTGGTTGGCGGCGTGCGTCCCCATCTATATTGCCTGCCGATCCTTAAACGCAACATTCACCAGCAGGCGCTGCGCGAACTGGTGGCCAGCGGTTTTGACCGCGCCTTCCTCGGTACTGATTCCGCTCCGCATGCCCGCCATCGTAAGGAAGCCAGCTGCGGATGTGCAGGCTGTTTTAACGCCCCGACCGCCCTGGCCAGCTACGCCACGGTGTTCGAGGAGATGAACGCCCTGCAGCACTTTGAAGCCTTTTGTTCGCTTAACGGCCCCCGCTTCTATGGTCTGCCGGTCAATGAAGGCTACGTTGAGCTGGTACGCGAAGAGAGCCTGGTGGTAGAGAGTATCGCTCTGCCTGGCGACGCGCTGGTGCCGTTCCTGGCAGGAGAAACCGTGCGCTGGAGCATGAAGAAATAAATACCTCTCCCCCTGTTGTAAATGCGACAACCATACTGTATAAATAAACAGTAAATTACACAGGGGGCAATTATGCGTATTGAAGTCTCTATCGCCAAATCGACAGCCTTACCCAACGGCGCTTTAGATGCGCTGAACAATGAACTCTCCCGCCGTATCGAACAGCAGTTCCCCTCGACGTCAAGCCAGGTGACGGTTCGCTACGCGGCTAATAACAATCTGTCGGTTATCGGCGGCCTGAAAGAAGACAAAGACCGGATTAGCGAAATCCTGCAAGAAACCTGGGAAAGCGCTGACGACTGGTTTGTCCGCGACTAGTCAATTAAATTTGCTCCCTCATTGTGCAACTTTTTGCCGGGTCGCCCCGGCTTTTTTATTTTTTTTTGATACTCAGACTTCCCCCTATTGCTTTTGCTTAGCGCCTTCAAAAATAACGTATAACTGAATTGCATTTGCGTAAAAAAACAGCAATCAGCAGCGTATGTATCTCTTTTTCATTTAATTTCTCGAGTTTATTCTTGACTGCTGATATAATTAACTTGCTTCAAAAAACACGCATTAAACCTCGAGAACTGTTGTCTTTTAACATATGAATAAGGGGTTATGATGGAAAAGAATAATGAAGTCATCCAGACCCATCCCCTCGTTGGATGGGACATCAGCACCGTAGATAGTTACGATGCGCTGATGTTGCGCCTGCACTACCAAAACCCCGCTCAAGAAAGCAGTAGAGACGCAGAGATTGGCCAGACGCTATGGCTAACGACGGACGTCGCACGTCAGTTTATTTCTATTCTGGAAGCAGGTATTGCGAAGATTGAATCAGGCGAATACCAGGAAAATGAGTATCGAAGGCATTAAGATTTAGCAAAATGTCTTAATATTCACCTAACAGGCACCTTCGGGTGCCTGAACTATTTTCGGGCTTGTATATCAGCAGGTTGTTAATTACCCTGCTAATAAAGCAATAACCTGGAACTCACCATGCAATACGATCTTATCATTATCGGTAGCGGCTCCGTCGGCGCTGCCGCAGGCTATTATGCTCGCCAGGCAGGGCTTAACGTACTGATGATTGATGCCCATCAGCCTCCGCATCAGGAAGGTAGCCATCACGGCACCACCCGCCTGATACGTCATGCTTACGGCGAAGGCGAAAGATACGTCCCTCTGGTACTACGCGCACAGAAGCTATGGGATGAGTTTGCTGCCGCCAGTGGGGAAGCCGTTTTTGAGCGTACAGGGGTGATTAACCTCGGGCCTGCCGACTCCGACTTTCTGCGCAACGTGGCCAGCAGCGCGCGCGAGTTCCAGCTCAATATTGAAGAAATGGATGCGCAGACAGTGATGACTCGCTGGCCGGAAATTCGTATTCCTGACGATTACCGGGCGATATTTGAACCCGCATCCGGGATACTGCGCAGCGAACTGGCCGTTGAAACCTGGATCCGTCTGGCACGCGAAGCGGGAGCCGCGCAATTGTTCAACTGCCCGGTTTCTGCTATTCACCACCAAACGAACGGCGTAACCGTTGAGACGCTGGACGGCGAGTACAGCGGCAAAAAACTCCTTGTCAGCGCCGGTACCTGGGTTACGCGTCTGTTGCCAGAACTCCCAGTCCAACCGGTACGTAAAATTTTCGCCTGGTTTCAGGCCGATGGTCGCTACAGCAGCAAAAATAACTTCCCGGCGTTTACCGGCGAGTTAGCCAATGGCGATCAGTTTTACGGTTTCCCGGCAGAAGATAACGAATTAAAAATCGGTAAGCATAACGGCGGGCAGCTTATTTCCACTCCGGAGGAGCGCAAGCCGTTTGGCTCTGTTGCAACCGACGGTTCAGAATCTTTTAGCTTCTTGCGTAACGTGTTGCCCGGTATCGGCGGCTGCCTGCACGGCGCATCCTGCACCTATGACAATACTGCTGACGAAGACTTTATTATTGATATGCTACCCGGCCAGCCGGATACGCTGCTGATCACCGGCCTGAGCGGTCACGGCTTTAAATTTGCTCCGGTTTTAGGCGAACTGGCCACACGGTTCGCGCTTGAAGAACCCTTTGGATTTGATCTATCTGCGTTTTCACTGGCGCGGTTTAATAAATAACTGCCCAACGTCACAACTACGCTAAAGAAACGGCCTCGTTTGAGGCCGTTAATAACTGAGAGAGATGATGCGTCGCCTGTTTGAATTATTGGTTAACAACGTCCGCGAACATTTTATGATCTACCTGGCGCTGTGGCTGCTGCTGGCGTTTATCGATCTTATCTGGTTATGGTTTTTCTGACGGCTCAGGATCGGGGATCCCCAGCTTAGTATTCAGACGACCGCGGGATTTATTAAAAATCTTATTGCCATTTTCCCGTCCGGCGCGCAGTTTTCTCTGCTCCTCTTCCGGCAGCTTATGTTCTTCCATGCAGGCTTCGCTACAGCAGCCGGCGAATTTCTCCGCGCAGGAAGGACACTGGATAAACAGCAGATGGCAACCATCATTCAGGCAATTGGTGTGACTATCGCACGGAGCGCCGCACTGATGGCAATGGGCGATAACGTCATCTGAGATACGCTCTCCCATCCGCTCATCGAAGACAAAGTTTTTACCGACAAAGCGTACCGGCAGCCCTTGTTCGCGGGCGCGTCTCGCATACTCGATAATCCCGCCCTCAATATGCGAGACTTTAGTAAATCCGTTGTGCTTCATCCAGGCGCTGGCTTTTTCACAACGGATACCGCCGGTGCAGTACATCACGATATTCTTATCTTTATGTTCCTGCATCATCTCCACGGCTTTTGGTAGCTGGTCACGAAAAGTATCCGCCGGGATCTCCAGTGCGTTCTCGAAATGGCCAACCTCATACTCGTAGTGATTGCGCATATCAATAAAGACCGCATTGGGATCGTCCAGCATCGCGTTAACCTCTGCGGCTTTCAGATAATCCCCCACGTCCGAGGCATCAAATGTCGGATCGTCAATTCCATCCGCCACGATCCGATCGCGAACCTTGAGGCGCAGAACCCAAAATGATTTGCCGTCATCGTCCAGAGCGATATTCAAGCGGAGCCCATTGAGGGCAGGATCAAAACCGTATAAGAATTCGCGCAGCGCATCGACCCGGCTTTGCGGGACGCTGATTTGCGCGTTAATCCCTTCATGAGCCAGATAAATTCGGCCAAAGACATTAAGCTTAGTCAGCGCAATCCACAGCGCATCGCGCGTGGCTTTCGGGTCAATAATAGAGAAATATTTATAAAACGAGATCGTCGTGCGCGGCTCGGTTTCAGCCAACATTTGCGCTTTTAACGTCTCATTTGAAATGCGGTTATGTAACACTGGCATGGTGTACCTGCTCGGCATAGTCAATGAGTAAAATAAACGGCGGGCATCATATAGCAAACACGCTTAATTTACATCCCTACATTTTGCGCTACATTTTTCTCACCCATATTTGCTTGCATTAACATTAAATGCCATCTGAGGCCGGTATTTTGGCTGAGGCATAAAAAAATGCGATAATAGAACACGTTGCTTAATTAAACAGGTATGAGATGACCCATTTACCTAAATTTTCCGCAGCGTTGCTGCACCCGCGTTACTGGTTGCTTTGGTTAGGAATCGGCCTGCTGTGGTTGGTAGTTCAGCTGCCTTATCCGCTGATTTATCGCCTCGGTACTGGTCTTGGCCGTATCGCCATGCGGCTAATGAAGCGCCGGGCCAAAATAGCCCATCGCAATCTGGAGCTCTGTTTTCCTGATAAAAGCGAGCAAGAGCGTCACCGGATGGTCGTGGCAAACTTTGAATCCGTCGGTATGGGGCTGATGGAAACCGGTATGGCCTGGTTCTGGCCGACGAAGCGTATTGCGCGCTGGACGGACTCCATCGGCGTAGAGCATATCCGCGATGTACAGGCGCAAAAGCGCGGCATTTTGCTTATTGGCATTCATTTTCTGACCCTGGAAATGGGCGCCCGCATGTTCGGCATCAATGAGCCGGGTATCGGGGTTTATCGCCCTAATGATAACCCGGTTATCGACTGGCTACAGACCTGGGGACGGCTGCGCTCCAACAAAGACATGATCGATCGTAAAGATCTCAAGGGTATGATCCGCGCATTGAAAAAGGGAGAAGTGATCTGGTACGCGCCGGACCACGACTATGGCCCCGCCGCCAGCGTGTTTGTGCCGTTTTTCGCCGTTGACCAGGCCGCGACGACCTCCGGCACCTGGATGCTGGCAAAGATGTCAAAAGCCTGCATCGTCCCCTTCGTTCCGCGCCGTAAACCCGACGGTAAAGGTTATGAGCTGATCATCCTGCCGCCAGAGTGCGATCCGCCGCTGGACGATGCGGAGACGACCGCTCTGTGGATGAATAAAGTTGTTGAGAAATGCATATTGATGGCGCCGGAGCAGTATATGTGGATGCACCGCCGCTTTAAAACGCGTCCGGAAGGCGTTCCTTCTCGTTATTAAATCTTTTCCATTTTCCGCCTGGTTATCCCGCATCTGAACACGGATGCGGGATATGTCGCCTTGTTTAGTCCCCTCCTTTAGCTTTAAAAGCTCTCCTGCATTGCGGCAGTCATTTCTCAGGCGCATAATTAGCATGCTCATATTTTCAATTATTTGACCTGCGCTGCAGGCCAGTGGAATCCTATGTCGTCTGCTGATACCCCTATTAACTGGAAACGTAATCTCACCGTCACCTGGCTCGGCTGCTTTTTAACCGGGGCGGCCTTTAGCCTGGTGATGCCATTTCTCCCTTTGTACGTTGAACAGCTCGGCGTCACCGGCCACAGTGCCCTGAATATGTGGTCAGGGCTGGTTTTCAGCATTACCTTTTTATTTTCTGCCGTAGCTTCTCCCTTCTGGGGCGGACTCGCGGATCGCAAAGGGCGCAAAATAATGCTGCTGCGCTCAGCCCTCGGTATGGCTATCGTCATGCTGCTCATGGGGCTGGCGTAGAATATCTGGCAATTTCTGATCCTGCGCGCGCTGTTAGGCCTGCTCGGCGGATTTATTCCCAACGCCAATGCGCTGATCGCAACGCAAATCCCCCGCCATAAGAGCGGCTGGGCGCTGGGGACCCTCTCTACGGGGGCCGTTAGCGGCGCGCTGCTGGGGCCGCTGGCTGGCGGCTTCCTGGCCGACCACTGGGGGTTACGCACCGTCTTCTTTATGACAGCAAGCGTACTGTTTATTTGTTTCTTATTTACCCTGTTTCTCATCCGCGAGAATTTTGTCGCGGTCAGCAAAAAAGAGATGCTCAGCGCGAAAGACGTCTTTTCGTCGCTTAAAAGTCCAAAGCTGGTGCTGAGCCTGTTTGTTACATCACTGATTATCCAGGTCGCTACCGGTTCCATCGCTCCGATTCTGACGCTTTACGTGCGCGATCTTGCCGGCAATGTAAGTAATATTGCGTTTATCAGCGGTATGATAGCTTCAGTCCCCGGCATTGCCGCCCTGCTTAGCGCCCCTCGCCTCGGGAAGCTCGGCGATCGTATTGGTCCGGAGAAGATCCTGATCGTCGCGCTGGTGATTTCAGTCCTGCTCCTGATTCCTATGTCGTTCGTCCAGACGCCGCTGCAATTGGGGATCCTGCGCTTCCTGCTAGGCGCCGCTGACGGCGCGCTGCTGCCGGCGGTACAGACGCTGCTGGTGTATAACTCGACCAGCCAAATCTCGGGTAGAATATTCAGCTATAACCAGTCGTTTCGCGATATCGGCAACGTCACTGGACCGCTGATCGGCGCGTCGGTTTCCGCCAACTACGGTTTTCGGGCGGTCTTTCTGGTGACCGCATTTGTGGTGCTGTTTAACGCGGTTTACTCAACTCTGACCCTTGGCCGCGTTCGTCGTCAGCGGGCTACGGACAATCCGGGTTCCGGCAATCATTCGGTAAATTAATGCTACCGCCTTGACGCATTGCCAACCGCCTTCTATAGATTGAATCGTATTCATTTCTATTCTTCTTAGGAGGTTAGCCATGCCAAAGGATTCGATGTTCTATGCCACGCTCGAAGAAGCAATCGATGCAGCCCGCGAGGAGTTTCTGGCTAATAATCCGGACAGCGACGAAGAAAGCGCCAGCATTGAGCAGTTAAATATCCAGAAGTACGTACTTCAGGACGGTGATATTGCCTGGCAGGCAGAATTTTTTGCCGACGAAGATCAGCAGGGAGAATGCCTGCCAGTACTCAGCGGCCAGGCTGCGCAAAGTGTCTTTGACGGTGATTATGATGAGATTGAGCTGCGCCAGGAGTGGCTGGAAGAGAACACGCTGCATGAATGGGATGAAGGTGAATTTCAGCTTGAACCCTCGCTCGATACCGAAGAGGGCCAGGCTGCGGCCGATGAATGGGATGAACGCTAATTAGTTGTAGGGACCATGGCTGGCATCAAGCGGCAGCAGAAGCGTATCGAACACCAGCGAAAAGGGCAGATCGAGGATCGTGATGTAGCGCCATGAGGAATCACGGACATCCCATTGCACGCCGGGATAGTACTGATTTCCATGGCCCTGCCCTGGCACCGTGCGACTGATAATGCTCCCGCAGCCGCTCAGCAGCAGCGTCAATGCGATAACCAGCAAAACTCTCATCAACAACCTCTATTCTCAGGTCAAAAAAATACCGGCACTATTGCCGGTATTTTCCTTAAGGTACGGCTTACTTGGTTTTTAACGCCAGCGGATTCAGCGTCAGCTGCTGATAAGCTGCCACCCACGAAGAGTATTTCTCCGGAGCGGCCCACACGCGATAATGCATACGCGACATGGTCACCGGGTCGCTCAGCAAGACCAGACGACGATCGCGGTTAAGTTTATCCGGCGTCTCGTTCAGCGCCTGTTCAACGTGACGTTCGCGAGCGATATCCAGAATATGCCCGTGACGGTGGCGCGCGGTAGCCATCGCTGTTGCCAGCGCGTTAAACGACGGGTTGAATACCGCATGCATAAAGCCATCGTCCAGAGAACGCTGGCGGTTCAGCGTCAGGTAAGCGTCAGTATCTTTTAGCACCTGCGGCGGAGAGTACTCTTCCGGGATCAGGAACAGCTTCCAGCGCTTAGTGCGCAGGCCAATGGTGGCGCGGCTGGAAATAGCCGACACGAACGGCGACAGAATCAGCGAGACCACGATCGGCGCCAGCCAGAACAGGAAACGCAGATCCAGCCATGCCATGCCCACCGCCCAGACCAGACCCAACAGCATCTGCGATCCGTGACGCATAAACGCTTCACCCCATGGGGTAGAGTCATCGTCACGCTGCGGCGAGTTCCACACCACTTCCCAGCCGAGAAACGCGCTGACCACAAAGACGGTGTGGAACAGCATACGCACCGGCGCCAGCAGCACCGAAAACAGCACCTCCAGCAGCAGAGAGAGCGTGACGCGGATAAAGCCACCGTACTCTTTAGGCCCTTTACACCAAACCAGAATAATGCTCAGCAGCTTCGGCAGGAACAGCAGCACCATGGTCGAAGCAAACAGGGCTATAGCCAGCTCCGGACGCCACTGCGGCCAGACCGGGAACAGCTGCCGCGGCTGCAGGAAGTACTGCGGTTCGGTCAAGGCATGCACTACCTGCAGAGCGGTAGAGAGCGCAAGGAACATAAACCACAGCGGTGCCGACAGGTATGACATCACGCCGGTCAGGAACACCGCACGGTGAACCGGGTGCATCCCTTTAACCAGGAACAGGCGGAAGTTCATCAGGTTACCCTGACACCAGCGGCGATCGCGCTTCAGCTCGTCCAGCAGGTTTGGCGGCAGCTCTTCATAAGAGCCGGGAAGATCGTAAGCAATCCATACGCCCCACCCGGCGCGACGCATCAGCGCCGCTTCCACGAAGTCGTGCGACAGAATTGACCCGGCGAAGTTGCCCTCGCCCGGCAGCGGCGCCAGCGCGCAGTGCTCAATAAACGGTTTCACCCGGATAATCGCGTTGTGACCCCAGTAGTGGGATTCCCCCAACTGCCAGAAGTGCAAACCGGCGGTAAACAGCGGGCCGTAGACGCGGGTAGCAAACTGCTGGCAGCGCGCATAAAGCGTATCCATACCCGACGCGCGGGGTGAAGACTGAATGATCCCGGCATTCGGGTTCGCTTCCATCAGGCGCACCAGGCCGCTCAGACATTCACCGCTCATTACGGAGTCGGCATCCAGCACCACCATATAGCTGTACTGGCTCCCCCACCGACGGCAGAAGTCATCAATGTTACCGCTTTTACGCTTCACGCGGCGGCGGCGGCGACGGTAGAAGATCTGCCCTTCGCCCTGCACTTCGGCAATCAGCTCCATCCACGCTTTTTGCTCCGCCACGCAGATGTCCGGGTTGTAGCTATCGCTCAGGATATAGACATCAAAGTGCTCGGCATTACCGCTGGCTTTTACCGACTCCCAGGTCGCGCGCAGGCCCGCGAATACGCGGTCAACGTCTTCGTTACAGATAGGCATGATAAGCGCGGTGCGATGCTCCGGATTCAACGGCTCATTCCCGACCGTTGACGCGGAGATACTGTACTTATCGCGGCCGATAAGTAGCTGCAGGAAGCCCATCAGCGCAGTCCAGAAACCCGCAGAAACCCAACAAAAAAGCACGGCGAAAAGAATCAGGATCCCGGACTGCAGCACATACGGCAGCAGCTGCATAAAGGAGATCCACAGGTTCTGTCCCACCATGTCCGCCGGGTTAATCAGCGCCCAGCCCTGGTAAGGCAAAATGGTTTTCATGTACCAGGTCGCCACGACGGTCTGCGCCAGGGTGAGCAGCAGAAGAATATAGCGACGAATAGAGCCGACGGTACGCCATTTCTGCTCGCTCGCCTGTTCCTCCTGGCTGAGGCGAGAGAGATAGCGCGGAGTCACATCGCGTCCGCGCAGACGATCCCAGAAGCGCCCGACCGGGTTAGTACGCCATGGGTCCGGGAACATAGAGGAACGTTTTGCTTTCGGCATGGCGTTCAGCTGCGTGCGCCCTTCATCATCCTTCACCAGCTGATTACCGGCCAGTGAATCTGGCCAGCTATGCTCCAGTCGGGCTTTCACCGACCCCAGCGGGGAGTCATCTTCCCGTTTATAAACGTGATGTTCAGCGTCCAGTGCTTGATGTACGGCCTGCAGACTCGCGTCAGGTAACGCGCGCTTTTCTGCATCCGACAGCGGCAATGCATCGATGTACTTCGTTATCTTATTCATTGGCAGGCAGCTGATAGCTCCAGGTTTCGCTCAGCGTCTGGTCGGTATTGACCAGCGCAGCGCGCATATCCGTGGTTTTCTTAGGATCTTTCACTTTGACGCGCAGGATCATACGCCAGCCTTTAGTCACTGGGTTATAACGCACGGTATTTTCAACGATTTCAGCGTTATCGCCGATGCTGGCCTGCGCGGTGACCGGGGTATCCGCAGGCAGCTTTTTCATCTCCGCGCCGGTGAAATCGACAATAAAGGCGATGGTGCCATCAGGCTGGCGAATCAGGTTCGATTGCTTGACGTCGCCGGTAGAACGGCGGGTCTGCATGACGTATGCGTTATCCGGCGCGTGCAGCTTGTCTTCATCGCGGCTGAAAGTGATGGTGTATTTGAAATTCATCTCTTTGCCGGGTTCGGGCAGCTGATCGGGCGTCCAGTAGGTAACGATGTTATCGTTAGTTTCATCATTGGTCGGGATTTCGACCAGTTCGATTTTGCCCTTACCCCAATCACCTTTCGGCGTAATCCATGCGCTGGGGCGCAGATCGTAGCGGTCATCGAGATCTTCAAAACGCGAGAACTGGCGACCACGCTGCAGCAGGCCAAAGCCCTGCGGGTTTTCCATCGCATAGCTGCTGACGGCAAGATGTTTTGGATTATTCAGCGGACGCCAGATCCACTCGCCGTTGCCGGCCAGGATGGACAGGCCGTTGGAGTCGTGCAGCGCCGGACGATAGTTCGTGGTCGGCGACGGCTGATGTGGCCCAAACAGGAACATACTGGTCAACGGCGCCACGCCGAGCTTGCCGACTTTGTCGCGCAGATAGACCTTAGACTGCACGTCCACTACGGTGTCTCGGCCGGGCATAATCACGAAACGATAGGCGCCAGTTGCGCGCGGGGAATCAAGCAGGGCGTAAATCGTCAGGCGTTTATCGGTCGCTTTTGGACGCTCAATCCAGAACTCACGAAAACGCGGGAACTCTTCGCCGGAAGGCAGCGCGGTATCAATCGCCAGCCCACGAGCGGAAAGACCGTATACCTGACCCTGGCCAAGCACGCGGAAATAGCTGGCTCCGAGCATGCTGACGATTTCATCATTCTTGTCTTTGCTGTTGATCGGATACAGGACTTTGAAGCCCGCAAAGCCGAGGTCTTTAACCGTGTCTTTGTCGTGCTGGACGTTGCCAAAATTAAAATAGTCCGGGCTATATTTAATTTTACGTACGCTGGTTGCCGTCACTTCATTAATGGTGACCGGCGTATCGAAATACATCCCCTGGTGATAAAACTCGAGCTTGAATGGGCTTTTCAGATTATTCCAATAAGCTTTGTCGTGATTAAACTGAATTTGCTGATAGTCCGCATACTTCATATCGCGGAAGGCAGAGGGCAGGTTACTTTTAGGCGCTTCAAAGCCTTTGCCGGCTAACGTTTGTGCCTCTTTTGCGACGTCATCAATGCTGAATGCCCATGCAGATGAAGTACACAGGGACAACATTACGGCTGCGCTTAACCAACGCATTTTCATCATCTGTGGTTTATGTTTCATATAAGTAAGCACTTCCCCCTTTGTGTGCTTAAATCGATCCGATCTATTTTAATGGAAACTCAGGCATTCCGACAACATAATCCCTGCATTGTTCGGCCTGGCGGCACAGGGAATACGCAGTTCACTGCCCCGATTGCACTTTGCGTGCTTATCCTGGAGACAGATAACCAGAGTTCATGTAGGGTTGCAGAGAATTTAAACGTTATCACGTTGAGTGATAAGACGATTTGTCTGAGAATGTAGTGATATTGTATGAATAATACTCCGGTACAGCGTGAATATTTTTTCGATAGCATCCGCGCCTGGCTGATGCTGTTGGGGATCCCTTTTCACATCTCGCTTATTTACTCCAGCCACAGCTGGCACGTCAACAGCGCAGAGCCGTCGTGGTGGTTGACGTTGTTCAACGACTTCATCCATGCCTTTCGCATGCAGGTCTTCTTTGTTATTTCCGGCTATTTTTCCTACATGCTTTTTCTACGCTATCCGCTGAAGAAATGGTGGAAAGTTCGCGTTGAGCGGGTGGGCATTCCCATGTTAACTGCCATCCCTCTTCTGACGTTGCCGCAGTTTATTATGCTGCAATACGTTAACGGAAAAACGGAAAACTGGCACACGCTTTCAGGCTATGACAAATTCAATACCCTTGCCTGGGAGCTGATTTCCCACCTGTGGTTTCTGCTCGTCCTGGTGGTCCTGACCTCGTTGGGCGTGGTGATGTTTAAATGGCTGACGCGCCAGCGTTCTGCCGCTGCGCCAACCTTCGGTGACACCGTCACATTAGGTCAGCTATCGATGATTTTTCTTGCCCTGGGCGTGCTGTATGCGGTCATTCGCCGCACCCTTTTTATTCTTTACCCGCCCATTCTCAGCAACGGCCTGTTCAATTTCGTCGTTATGCAGACGCTGTTTTATCTGCCTTTCTTTATTCTCGGCGCGCAGACGTTTATCAATTCACGCCTGAAGCTCATGTTCACTACGCCCTCCCCCTGGTGCTATACCGCAGCGCTACTGGGTTTTATCGCCTATCGTCTGAATCAGCAGTACGGTTCCGGCGATGGCTGGATGTATGAAACAGAATCCGTCATTACCATGGTGCTGGGGCTATGGATGGTCAACGTGGTCTTTTCGCTTGGCCACCGTCTGCTAAATTTCCAGTCCGCGCGGGTAACCTATTTCGTCAACGCATCGCTGTTTATCTATTTAGTGCACCATCCATTGACTCTGCTCTACGGGGCGTGGATCACGCCGATAATTAAGTCCAATACGCTGGGATTTATTACCGGACTGGTATTTGTGGTGGGTATTGCGCTGGTCCTGTATGAAATCCACCTGCGAATACCGCTGTTGCGCTTTCTTTTTTCCGGAAAATTCCAGCAAAAAACGGCGAAGCCGCAGACTTCTGCCGGTTAAAAATTATGCTGCTGCGCTATACGAGCACAGCAGCGCTATTTTCGCGTGAACACCAGGTTAAAGACATCGCGATAAAGCATTTCCATCGCCGCTTTATCCACCGTCGGGGCAGTCGCCAGGTCGCAGCGATATGCCGCCCCTTCGGTTAATATCGCGATAAATTCGCAGGCGACGCTAATCTGTTCAGCGGTCATTTCGGGGTGGTAGTGCCGGGTAAGTTTTCCCCCCTCTTCTTTCAGGCGTCGATCGGCCTGGTTCATGATTTCTCGCAGGCGCGGATTTCGGGAGGCTTCGGCGTTAATCTCCATTAGCAGATAATTATCATTTTTCGTATTCTCGCTCGCCGGGATCGCGCCGGCTAAAACCGACGCCATGCGGGCCAAATCATGATTCCCGGCAACCATCTCGCCAACTCTGGCATTCACGATCTCGCTGACGATGACTTCGATAATCTCTTCTTTACTGGCAAAAACACGATAAAGCTGGCCGACGCTCAGACCAGCCCGCCGCGCGATATCTGCCACTGAGGCGCCGTGCAGGCCCTTTTCAGCAAAGCATTTTTGCGCCGCGACCACAATTTCCGTCCGGCGAAGCCGTTGTTTTTGTAGAACCTTCCCTTCAGCCACCGATAAATCTCCTGTCATGATGGATCCCCGCGATCGGAGAAAGCTATCATAACTTATTATGGCGACCGAGTTGTGCCCGACTCTCCTCCAGTAATCGGTTATAGATACTGGCGGTTTCGGCATCAAAGCAGACGAAACAAACGCGTTCCAGAGGATGGTAGCGAGTAAGAAATGCATTCACCGTATTAATGGCTATCTCGGCGGCAGCGTGTTTAGGGTAGCCGTAAACGCCGGTGCTGATAGCGGGGAAAGCAATAGAGCGGTAATTGTTTGCCGAGGCCAGCTGCAGGCTATTTTTATAGGCGTCCGCCAGTAATTCCGCCTCCTGCCTGTCACCACCGTGCCAGATCGGCCCGACGGCATGAATGACCGCGCTGGCGGGCAGATTTCCTGCCGTCGTTATCACCGCATGGCCCGGCGGACACTCCCCCTGCTGCTGGCGCACAACTTTGCAGGCAGCCAGCAGATCCGGGCCTGCTGCGCGGTGAATTGCGCCGTCTACGCCTCCTCCGCCCAGCAGCGAAGGGTTTGCTGCATTGACGATAACGTCGACCGCCAGCGTGGTAATGTCGCCGAGAATTACCTCAGGTTGAACAGCCATTTCTCCTCCTGTCGGCATGCGTCTTGAAATAGATAATCGAGGATAATATGGCACGATCGCCCCCGGGACGAAAGCATGGGGGCGCCGGAGGTTAGCGATAATCAACGTCCAGAATAGCGAGAGTCCGTTGTGGGTTAATATATCTCAACTGCGCGGAACGGATATTTTCATTGTGAACATCCCCTTTCTCCAGCTGACGGGCAGAGATCCGCACCGTTTCCGCCCTCGGACAATCCATCACCACCTGATTCTTGATAGCATTGAGCTGACAGGGCGCTTCCACAACTCTTCCATAGAAATGAATAACACCGGCGACTGTCTGTTCGGCAATCGCCGGACTGAAACTCGTGGGTAAAAAAAACAGGGCCGCAAGTGATATGTATCTAATTGTTTTCATTGTAAAACCCCTCTGCTTGTTGGTCTAGCTATTAAAAAAAGCACAGCCATCCATGAGCGCATCGAGTTACATTTTTTTACCTCAGCCCAATTGTATTAACATTTTAAAAACAAATAACCAGCATTTATATAAATATGATTACAAAATCGATTCACTGACTATCAGTACAGTTTATCGTGCTGATTTATAGAGGAAAATAAACTAAGTAAGGAGAAGGCTATGGACGATATTCTGCCAAAAACAGCAAAAGAGCCCGTAGGGCTCTTTTAACACATGAATACAGGGAAGGTTGAGAAGCAGTATGAGCGAAGCGCGGTTAACGACTTTCGTTAGCCAGGGATTTATTCTTTTCCGCCCGCGTCGCCAGCCACAGGCCGCTATTTTTCATGGCGTAGCCAAAGACCAGCCCCAGCGCCAGTGAAGGTAAAACCAAACGCCAGTCGCCGCTGGCGGCAAAGGTCGCACAGGCGCCGATAAAGGTGCCCGGCACAAAAGAGAGTAATAGCTGGCGCGCCTGAATGCACATCATAAACGCCACGATACCGGTCATGATGTAGCTCACTATTTCCAGCTGAGGCGCCAGCGCGCTACCGTGAATAATCACCAGCGCCCACGCTACGCCGCTCATTACCGTACAGGTGGAAATAACCAGCCCTTTTAACCCACCTTGCGGACAGGCAAAGTAAGCCGTACAGCCGAGAAATCCCGCCCAGCTCAGCAGACCCAGTGCGACCGCTACCCATCCCCAAATTGCAGAGAGTAAGCCCGTCGTTAATGCGATTGCGAAGAGTATGTTCATGGCGCGTATCATAGCAGAAACGCGCCGGCCAAATGAGATATGGAACACACTAAATGAATTAAGAAATCACTCGTTGCATTTTAATTGTGATTTAAGTCACAATTTATTGTTCACCTTCTTCCTGGAGTTCATCCCACATGGCTGAAAGCGCTTCACGAGTTAGCGGAGCCATCGTGCGCCAGAACGGCGTAGTCGCATGCGCTTCAACCTTGCCAAGGAATGCGCCGCACCAGGGGAGAATATACTCAGCAAACAGCGTTTCCAGAACTTCGCTTTCATCTTCTGCCGCGTGATCTTCCAGCCAGGATGCGGCCAGCAGTAAGGATCCTAAGTGATCCGCCGCGCCCTCACCCGTGGGAACGCCATGCGCGCTGAGGAAAGCTCGTACTTCAGCTTCCGTAGCGCCCTCTACCCATGCGCGACGAAATGGCGCTACGCTGCACTCTTCACCGACAAACAACGCGTTGTAGTCAGCAGCCAGAGCCTGCATATCGCAGCTCTTTTGCAGGCGCTCCAGCAGTTCATCCTGCTCCAGCGGCCAGCTTGCCGCCAGCTTCCCTTCGCGAATAAGGGTAAATAGCGGAACCAGCAGCGGATCCTGCGGCTGACGGTAATAGAGAGAGCCCAGCACGCGGCAGAGGATTGAAAACTCGTTCATTCAGTTATTCCAGTTATTCAAATTAAAGTTCAGCAAATTCCGCAATCGCTGGCATCCCACGCGATTCCAGGAAATTAAGCAGACGCCGGGGCGTCACGTTTAGAATCCGCTCCTGCGGAAAATCTACGGCATCAAGGATTTTACGGCATTCGGTAAAATCACCGAGCGTGAATGCCGTATGAGAATCTGAGCCCAACGCCACCCAACCGCCGGCATCCCGTACGGCCGCCGCGACGGCACGGCAATTATCTTCACTGCCAATGCGTGACGAGACAAAAGATGAGTTATTGATTTCCAGCGCCACATGGTGCTTCGCCGCGGCGGCGGCAATAGCCGGAATATCAACGGGAAATTTCGGGTTCCCCGGATGGCTGATGATATGCACCGTACCGCTCGCGATGGTGGCGATCATGGCCTCAGTATTCGTGGCTTTATCCTGCGGAGGAAACACCGGCTCGTGAAAGCCAGCAATAATCAGGTCCAGCGAATTGAGCATCGGGCCGGTACAGTCTATTTCGCCCTGGGTATTTTTAATGTTGGCTTCAATACCGCGCAGAATACCAACGCCATCCACCAGACGCGGCCAGATACGCATATTGATAAAATGCCAGTGGTGCGGCGCATCGGCCATATCTGGCCCGTGATCGGTAATGGCAAAGAGTTTGATCCCCCTGCGCTTGGCTTCCGCAATGTAGTCGTGCAGGGTACTGTAAGCGTGGGTGCTGGCGACGGTATGCATGTGCAGGTCAACAGGATACATCACAATCTCCTTCTCTGTTTGTGGTAAGAATAGCAGGAATCTGCGCCTGAGAGCAGCAAAAACCCCGCGCAGGCGGGGCTGACGCTTAGTATCCCAGCTGGCGATCGACCTGCCCGCTGACCGTTTCACCCCGTTCCATTTGACCGATGGTTTTGGCGATAAAAGCAATGGCTTCCAGAGGCCGGGTAACGGCCGCCACGTGAGGCGTCATTGCCACGCGCGGATGGCGCCACAGCGGGCTCGCTTCGGGCAGCGGTTCACGGCTGAAAACATCCAGCATCGCGCCTTTCAACTTACCGCTATTCAACGCGTCCAGCAGATCGTCTTCAACCACATGTACTCCGCGGGCCAGATTCAGCACATAGCTATTATCCGGCAGCTGCGCCAGGCGCGAGCTGTTAATAATTCCCACGGTTTCCGCCGTGTTGGGCAACAGGTTAATCAGCACTCGTGTTCCGTTCAGGAAGGCGTTCAGCTCCTTTTCCCCGGCAAAGCTGGTGACCTGCGGCCAGGATTTGCGGCTACGGCTCCAGATGCGTAGCGGGAATCCCCAGTACTGCAGAGCTTCGGCGACCTTTGCGCCAAGCACGCCCGCCCCCATAATCCCGATGGGAAAGTCTTCGCGCTGATACTCCTCCAGCGGCTGCCAGCGCGCTTCTTGCTTTAAAGCCTGATAGTCATCAAAACGACGGAACCAGTGCAGCACCTGGCTCACCGCATACTCTTGCATTTGTAACCCCATGCCGGTGTCTTCCAGACGGAATAGTGGCGTCGACAACGGCAGCATTTCCGGATGCTCACGCAGTTTGCTCAGGATGGAATCGACGCCGGCGCCAAGGGCAAAGACGGCTTTTAAATCGCGGCCTTGCAGCATTTCTACCGGCGGATGCCAGACCAGCGCATAGTCAGCGGGTTGTTCATCGCCGGATTTCCACTCGCGAACTCGCGCGCCGGGGAGCTGTTTTTCCAGTTCCGCAATCCAGAAAGGGGTGTCAAAGGTCGGGTGGTAAAAAATGATATCCATAAAGGCTCCTGATAGCCGACGCTACAGGCAGGTTAGGTTAGCGCCGCGTTTTACTCGTTGTTTTCTATTGGTTTGCCAGCATAGCAAATTTCGTTCGGGGAGCGTGTGAAAAAGAGAATGGTGACAAAAAAAACGATTCACGCGCGTTTAAGGAGCAAGTTGCTTGAAGTTTGGCTAAACGCGCGATTTTTTTAAAAAGTTGATTGACGGGCGATACGTATTTCCCTAAATTAGCGCCCGTTCCCGACAATAACGGGAAAGACAATATGGTGAGGTGTCCGAGTGGCTGAAGGAGCACGCCTGGAAAGTGTGTATACGGCAACGTATCGGGGGTTCGAATCCCCCCCTCACCGCCATATTTTAAGAAGAGCTCGTACGCAAGTACGGGCTTTTTTTTCGTCTATTGCACGCCACCGCCCGGTAGCCCGGACAGGCGCATCGCGCCGCCTCCGGGAACAGCCCCCTTCTGCGGCTTCAGACTCTGTTCGACAGCCTGCGCCTTGTGGATTCAGGCAAATGCTAATCCTCCTCCATCCGCTGATACTCTTCGCTCAGGAAATCAACCAGCGCCCTGACCGAGGGGAGCAACCCGCGCCGTGAGGCAAACACCGCATGGATCACCTCCCTGCGCGGCTGCCACTCATCGAGGACAACCACCAGCTCGTCGGCCGCCAGCTGATCGCGCACCATTAATAAAGGAAGCTGTACCACCCCAACGCCGGCGATTGCCGCTTCGCGCAGCGCCAACATGTCCGTGGTGACCAGCCGGGGTGTAAAGTAGACTTCCGCCCGTGCGCCCTCCGGGCCGGTCAACTGCCACTTATGCTGATGTTTGCCTGCGCCCAGGCTCAATCCCGGCCAATCGCTTAATTCTGACGGCGCCACAGGCTGCCCCTTTTGCTCTACTAACTGTGGACTGGCGACCAGGCGGTGACCACGATCGGCGAGAACGCGCATTACCAGATCGCTATCCTCTATCGGCCTTGGACGTACGCGGATCGCGATGTCAACGCCCTCTCCAACGACATCAACTCGTCGGTTTGTGGCTTCCAGCTGCAGATTAACTCCCGGATAGCGCACCATAAACCGCGCCAGCATAGGCCCGACGTGCGCATGCAATAGCGTCACCGGACAGGTCAGCTTGACGCTTCCGCGGGGCTCGGAACGCAGGGTCTCTACCGCCTGCTCTGCCGCTTCCGCCTCTATCAGCATCGCCTTACAGTGCTGATAGAAGGTGTGCCCCACCTCCGTTACCGCAAACTGACGGGTTGTACGTTGAATCAAACGTACGCCGAGGCGTTCTTCTAACTGGGCGATTCGCCGGCTCAGTTTGGATTTAGGCTGATCGAGCGCTCTGCCCGCTGCCGCGAATCCTCCGTGATCCACCACCTGCACAAACCAGGCTAAATCGTTGAGATCCTGCATTCTTCCTCCATCGTTCCATTTTTGGAACAGTATAGGCCGTTTTTGCTATCTACCGGAGTATTAGTGGTGAATATAAGCTTATTCACATCAGAAACAGATGCACTGGAGAAAGTCATGAAACAGATTACCGGAATCTACACCGCGCCTGCGCAGCATTGGGTAGGCGATGGTTTCCCGGTTCGCTCAATGTTCTCTTATCAGACGCACGGCGAACAGCTAAGCCCCTTCCTGCTGCTTGACTACGCAGGCCCCCATCACTTCCCGGCAGGGTCCGAGAAACGCGGCGTCGGCGAACATCCGCATCGCGGATTTGAAACCGTCACCGTGGTGTACTCCGGCGAAGTTGAACATCGGGACTCAACAGGCAGAGGCGGCGTCATTGGACCGGGCGATGTGCAGTGGATGACCGCAGGCGCCGGGATCCTGCACGAAGAGTTCCACTCGGCGGAATTTACCCGCTCCGGCGGCGAGCTGAAAATGATTCAGCTGTGGGTCAATCTTCCGGCTAAAGACAAGATGACGCATCCCGGCTATCAAAGCATCACGGCGGATGCCATCCCTGACGCCGAGCTGCCGGATAACGCTGGCCGCATGCGGGTGATTGCCGGGCGCTATCAGGATGTTGTCGGACCGGCGCATACCTTTTCGCCGCTTAACTTATGGGACCTGCAGCTAAACCAGAGTCATGAGGTAACCCTGCATCAGCCCGCAGGCTGGAGCACGGCGCTGGTGGTGCTGGAAGGTGAAATCGTGGTGAACGGCGAGGGTAACGCCCGCGAAGGTCAGCTGGTGGTGCTCAGCCAAAAGGTGAAACGCTCCACCTCGCGGCCAGTAGTCACGCCAAAGTGCTGCTGATGGCCGGCGAGCCGCTGCAGGAGCCGATCGTGGGCTACGGCCCGTTTGTGATGAATACTAAAGCGCAAATCGCAGAAGCGGTTCGTGATTTTAATAGCGGCCGCTTCGGCCAAATCTGATACTGAATGAGGTGAAGAATATGTCTACCCCAGCTAACTTTAATGGTTCTCGTCCTGTTATTGATGTCAATGATACCGCCATGCTGCTGATCGACCACCAGAGCGGTCTCTTCCAGACCGTAGGCGATATGCCGATGCCGGAGCTACGGGCACGCGCCGCCGCGCTGGCAAAAATGGCCTCGTTAGCCGGTATTCCGGTGATCACCACGGCATCGGTGCCGCAGGGACCAAACGGGCCGCTAATCCCTGAGATCCATGAGAATGCGCCCCATGCGCACTATATTGCGCGTAAGGGGGAGATCAACGCCTGGGATAATCCGGAATTTGTGGCCGCGGTAAAGGCCACCGGCCGTAAAACATTGATTATTGCCGGGACGATTACCAGCGTTTGCATGGCTTTCCCGGCGATTGCCGCCGTCGCCGACGGCTATAGAGTTTTTGCCGTCATCGATGCCTCCGGCACCTATAGCAAGATGGCGCAGGAGATCACTCTCGCCCGGGTCGTTCAGGCGGGCGTCGTGCCGATGGATACCGCAGCGGTCGCTTCCGAACTGCAGCGCACATGGAATCGACCAGACGCCGCAGAATGGGCTGAGGTTTATACTAAAGTCTTCCCGGCATACCAGCTGCTGATCGAGAGCTATGCCAAAGCGCAGGACGTGGTGAAGAATAACGAACAGCTTGATTCACAGCGTTAAAACGCCTGCCCCGCCGCGCTACGACGGGGCAGTGTTCAATGCTTAACCGAACGATAGCAAAAGAATAAATACTGCTTGACCGTTTTAGCGCAACTCCCTATAGTAGCGCCCCGTTGCCCACCCAAGGTGAGCAGCAAAACAATATGGTGAGGTGTCCGAGTGGCTGAAGGAGCACGCCTGGAAAGTGTGTATACGGCAACGTATCGGGGGTTCGAATCCCCCCCTCACCGCCATATTTTAAGAAGAGCTCATACGCAAGTACGGGCTTTTTTTTCGTCTATTGCACGCCACCGGGGGGATGAGAAGCCCCGACCGGCCGAAATAGAGTCACGGCGCGGCCATCCTTCTCGCTACATATCATTCACCGCCATTTTATGACCGCCCTCACCCCTGCACATCGCCCTTCACTTCATCGCAGCGCGAAAGAGCAACCTCGGTTAACGATATGACGCGGTCGTACTTCACCAATAAATTTATAAACGACAAAGAGAGAACGACCAGACCGATATAGCCATATGCCAGCCCCATAACCCAATCATGACCTGCTACAGGTTTTGCTAACGTAATAACCATAGAGATTATCCCTGGCAGAATACCAAGTTTATCGACGGGGCCGACAATAAGATTGATTCTTTTACTCAGAAACTCACGTTCGTGCTTTATCTCGAGCAGCCCCAACTCCAGGGTAGGCTTGCCTAAGCGTACAAAATCCGCAAGAAAACGCTCGTCGGTTAAGGCCTCTTTTTTAATATTTTGTTCTACGCTGGCGCTAAGCGGCATGGTGAAGAAGTATTTTATCGTGTTTCGCTGCTGGTAGATTTTAATGATTGGCATGAGAATCAGCACTACATAGGAAAGTGCTATGAGTACGATCGACAAATCAATAAGCCAGCGGCCTGAGGGCTTGATCAGCATATACCCGCCCATTGCGCCAAAGGAAACCAGAACCATCCCCACTAACCCGATAAATAGCCACCGGTCAGATTTACCTTTATCGCCGGCGAGTAATTTGTTTTTTAAAGCCGCTTCATGCGACTTAAGCAATTCAATATAGTTCAGCAAACCGCTGTTATTTTCATTCATAGCGCACTCCCGCTAAAGGTGATAAAAGAGCCTGAAACACTATCCACGCTAATGATAAACTGCCGAAGCGTTACCACTCACTATCCAGGAAGGAATATGAGCACTATTGCCGTTGTTGTTCTGACTTACGTTAAACCGCTTGAAGAAGTAGATGCCCAGCTTGCCGCACACGTGGAATGGCTTAAGCAAGGGTATGCTGAGGGAATATTTCTCGCGTCGGGGCGTAAAATCCCCAGGTCCGGGGGCGTGATTCTGGCTAAAGGCGATGATATGACTGCGCTGCAAAATCGGTTAAGCCTGGACCCATTTCAGCAATCTGGCGTCGCGAAGGCCGAAATCATTCCCTTTGAAGCCACGATGACCAGCCCTTCACTGCAGGCCTTGCTGTAATTAAGCAAAAACAAAGCCCGGTTTCCCGGGCTTTGCAGACTAAGAAACTATCAGTAGTAGGCTTTCAAAGCGCGCTGGCAAAGCATTGAACGCACGCAATCGTCCGTCGTAAAGCGCACGATCCCCACCATTTCATCTTCCTCAAAACGCGCCAGCGCATCGGCCAGACCCGACCGCACGCCTGAAGGTAAATCGCACTGGGTGATGTCGCCGTTGACGATAACCGTCACGTTCTCCCCGAGGCGGGTCAAAAACATCTTCATTTGCGCAGCGGTCACGTTCTGGGCCTCGTCCAGAATCACCACCGCATTTTCAAATGTACGTCCGCGCATATAGGCGAACGGCGCGATTTCCACCTTGCCGATTTCCGGGCGCAGGCAGTATTGCATAAAGGAAGCCCCCAGCCTTCTCACCAGCACGTCATAAACCGGGCGGAAATAGGGAGCAAACTTCTCGGCGATATCTCCCGGTAAGAAGCCGAGGTCTTCGTCGGCCTGCAGAACGGGACGGGTAACAATAATTCTGTCCACATCTTTATGAATCAGGGCTTCAGCAGCTTTCGCCGCGCTAATCCAGGTCTTACCGCACCCGGCCTCGCCCGTGGCAAAGATCAGCTGTTTATTGTCGATGGCGTTCAAATAAAGCGCCTGAGCCTCATTGCGCGCTTCAATTGGCGATAGATCGCGGCTATCCCGCGCCATGCCAATGGCTTCTACGCCACTCATTTGCACAAGCGATGTGACCGATTCTTCTTCGCGCTGCTTATGGCTTCGCGAATCCTGTCTCAGCACACGTTTGGCCTCACGACGAGCTCTGGTCACTGCTTTTTGTCTTCCCATGGATAGCACCTTGCGTTGTTGGTTTACATCACACGCGCCACGTTCGACGCGATTATGCGCACTAACGATTGAGGTTTGGCTTCCTTGTAAGCCATTGCTTGCCTGACGAATTGGCAGAGGGTCACGGCTACGCGCACCGATAACCTTGCCTGGGTTCAGATATTCTGTGATAGAGGGGGATGATTTGGCGGTGAGAAAATCGCGGCCGGAAGTGGGGCTTCCGTGCTGATGAGTACGGTATCGGGTTTGACGTTTTCCGTTACAGCAATCGGGCATTCGCGATCTCCATAATGAAACGATACTGCTGCCGAGAACTACCGCGTCTGTAATAAGTACATCAGAAATAATTCTAAGCGCAACTTATTTTTCACATACAGACAACAAATAATTCTCATGGCGGCTCGGGAGAGTTTCCGACTATAAGATTACAGAAAAATGAAACAAGGCAGGAAATACAAAAAATGAATGGAAAAACAGCAGAAAACGCCCTGCCCCGGAGGGCAGGTACGTCAGGCTTCGACTAACGATTGACCGAGATAATGTTGAGGGTCAACGACCCCCGGCAGAACAAAAAAGTATCCGCCGCCAATCGGCTTCACGTACTCTTCCAGGGCTTCTCCGTTCAGCCGCTTTTGCACTGTCAGGAAGCCTTTTTCCAGATCGTGCTGATAGCAGACAAACAGCAGTCCCATATCCAGCTGGCCGGAATTCGTGACCCCCAGCGAATAACTGTAGCCCCGACGCATCATCAGGCTGGAGGCCGTTTCCGGAGTGCGCGGGTTGGCCAACCGAATATGACTGTCGAGCGCAATGATTTCGCCGTTAGGATCGTTACGGTAATCGGGCACATCGTGCTCGTGCTCCATCCCTAGCGGCGCTCCGGTCAGTTTTTCGCGGCCAAAAATGGTCTGCTGCTCTTTCAGCGGCGTGCGGTCCCAAAACTCAACGTGGAACTGAATAATCCGCGCCGCCTGGTAGCTACCGCCCGTCGCCCATGCCGGTTCCCCCTGATCGGCGGTTACCCACACCACCTTGTCCATTAACGCAGTATCCGAACTCAATGGATTCGCGGTGCCGTCTTTAAAGCCCAGCAGATTCACCGGCGTCTCTTTACCCTTGCTGCGCGCGGCGCTATCGGAGATGAATCCCTCCCGCTTCCAGCGCACGCTGAGTAAATCCGGCGTGTGTTTAATCACATCCCGCAGCGCGTGAATCACCGTATCCTGAGTATTGGCGCAAATTTGCAGCAACAGATCGCCGTGACAGAGCGCCGCATCCAGCGAGTCGTTAGGAAAACGGGTCATTTTTTGCAGCTTCTTCGGCGCATGGCTGGCCAGACCGAAGCGTTCGTCAAACAGCGAATGCCCCACCGAAACGGTTATCGTCAGGTTATCCGGGGCGATCCACGGCCCAAGGATGCCCGAGTCCATCGGCGGCAGCCGCGGGTTCGGCGTCTCCGGCGCGGGCCCCCCCTTAGTCAGAAAGGCGATCCGCTGGGTCAGCAGACGAAACAGCCTTTCCAGATCCGCTTTATCACCGGCGAGGACATCAAATGCGACGATCATCATCGATGCCTGCTGCGGCGTCAGCACGCCGGCCTGGTGCAAACCATAAAACGGCTGCGCTTCCATGCGCGCATCGGGGGAGACCGTACCCGGTGAGCTTTTCTCTTTTGCCGCATGCGCCACCGGGCAGCCACCGGTCAAGGCCAGCGCGCCACCAAGCGCGCCGATCCCTTTGAGTAACCGCCGACGCGACGGTTCATTGATAGGGTATTTTTGCTCTGCCATCGACTTAATCCAGACCAAGGATCCCGCGCAGTTGGGCCAGATCTTCCGCAAGGGTGGTGATCGGGCCTTTCAGCGCGTTACGATCGGCATCCGTCAGCTTGTCATAGGTCTCAAAACCCTCTTTGGTGCGGTATTTACCGAGGATGGCGTCAACTTTCTTGAAGTTGGCATCCACTTTTGCCAGCAGCGTGCTGTTCTCTTTTTGTAGTTGAGGACGCAGCAGGTCGACGATTTTCTGCGCGCCGTCAATGTTGGCCTGGAAGTCCCACAGGTCGGTATGGCTGTAGCGATCTTCTTCACCGCTGATTTTGCTGGCCGCCACTTCTTCAATCAAACCGGCTGCGCCGCCAACCACTTTTGACGGCGGGAACGCCAGCTCGCTGATGCGTTTTTGCAGCTCAATAACGTCAGCGTGTAGTTGATCGGCGTATTTATCCATGCCTTTGACGCTGTTATCGCCAAACAGCGCTTTTTCCAGCCGGTGGAAACCGGTGAATTTTGGATCTTCGGCTTTTTTCTCGTAGTCATCCTCGCGGGCGTCAATGCTGCCATCAAGGTCAGAGAACAGCTCAGCGATCGGCTCGATACGTTCATAGTGCTGACGCGTTGGCGCATACAGCGCTTTTGCTTTCTCGATATCGCCTGCTTTCACCGCATCGGTAAAGGCTTTGGTGCTGCTCACCAGTTGCGCAGTCTCGGCGCTAACCCAGGCTTTGTAGGCGGTAATCGCTTCGCCGAGGCTAAGCAGCGCATCGGCTTTCGCGGCACCCTGGATCGCCTCTCCGGTCACCGTCAGTTTGCCTTTCGGGTTAGTCAGCAGGCCGCAGGTCATATCATATTCACCCGGCTGCAGGTTTGCCGTCAGCTTTTGCGTAAAGCCGGGGGCGATATTCTCGCGCTCTTCAACCACCATCACGCCTTTCAGGATCTCCCATTCCAGCGCTTTCTGGCTGTGGTTCTGAATGATGAACTGAGTTTTACCCGCTTTGACGGTGACGTTCATTGGCTCGCACTGTTTGTCAGTAACGGTAACTTTTACCTGCGGAATATCGGCCGCCTGGGCGTAAATTGCAGAGCTGAATAGCGCGGCAACGGTAAGCTGCAACGCAGTGCGACGAAAATGATTCATCATGATGACCATCCCTTTCGATAAGTATGTTGTAACTATTTGAATTCGCGATGCCCGACTACGCGGCTCGGGATGCGGTGGTGTTATTGCCCGACGGCAGCGCGAACAGCACCAACGCCGGAACCAAATAGATAAAGTAGACCGCCACTTCGCTGATAGTCGGCGTTTCCTGATAGCCGAAAATCCCCTCCAGCAGCGTCCCGAAGAGCGTATGCGTCGAAATCACGTTGCTGAGATCGAAGGCGACGTCCTGAAAATGGTTCCACAATCCGGCTTCATGGAAAGCGCGAATAGCCCCGGCCGCCAGACCTGCGGCAACCAGCAAAATAAACAGGCTGGTCCATTTGAAAAAGACGCCGAGATTCATGCGGATACCGCCCCAGTAGATCAGGAATCCTAAAACGATTGCCGTTCCCAGCCCAAGCATCGCTCCGATGGGCGGCCAGATACCCACATCCTGCTGGAACGCCGCCAGCAGGAAGAATACGGACTCCAGACCTTCGCGAGCGACGGCGAAAAACACCATCATCACCAGCGCCCAGCCATGGTGGTTGCCGCGCTGAAGCGCATTATCAACCGCCTGTTCAAGCTGCTGTTTGACGTTGCGCGACACTTTGCGCATCCAGAAGACCATCCAGGTCAGAATACACACCGCCACCACCGCCACGATGCCTTCGAATAATTCCTGCTCGCGTTGCGGGAATTCGCCGGTCGTTTCGTTGATAAAGATCCCCAGTCCCAGGCACAGCGCCGCCGCCAGGAAAACGCCAATCCACATAACGCTAATCCAGTTCCCGCGCTGGGTGCGTTTCAGATAGCTGGCAATCAGGCTGACAATCAGCGCGGCCTCGAGGCCTTCACGTAACATGATGAGAAATGGGACAAACATACCAAAACCCTTAAATGTGAACCGCAGTCAATTGATGCAAAGTTAGGTAAATATTTCTGATAGTGATTATCATTACAATAATCAGAAACACAAGTGAAATGTGTAGGGAATGATGACGATTTGTAAATTAATCGCTAACAAATAATGAGCTACGGAATTATTTCTCTGCCTTAAGCCATCCCTGCAGGATAAGGGGATTTTTTGCGCCGGATATTTACCCGGCCGAAGAGCTGTGGCTAAATGGCGGCCTTATTTACTGCGAAATGAACAACATGACTCAATTCCTGCACTTCCTGCTGGCGCTGGCGGTTATCCTCGCGCTCGCCTGGCTTGCCAGTTACGACCGTAAAAAAATCCGCATTCGCTATATTATCCAGTTAATTATTATTGAAGTTGCGCTGGCTTTCTTTTTTCTCCACGCCGAAAGCGGCCTGTGGCTAGTGAAAAATATTGCATCCTTTTTTGAATCACTGCTCGGCTTCGCTGCCGAAGGCACCAACTTTGTATTTGGCGGCATGAGTGAAAAAGGGCTGGCGTTTATTTTCCTTGGCGTGCTGTGCCCTATTGTCTTTATCTCCGCGCTCATCGGTATTCTTCAGCACTGGCGTATTCTGCCGATTTTTATTCGCCTGATTGGTACCCTGTTATCGAAAGTTAACGGTATGGGTAAGCTGGAATCTTTCAACGCGGTCAGTTCGCTGATCCTCGGGCAATCAGAGAACTTTATTGCCTATAAGGGCGTGCTCGGCGACCTCTCTTCGCGCCGCCTGTTCACCATGTCGGCCACTGCAATGTCGACGGTTTCGCTGTCCATTGTCGGCGCTTATATGAGTATGCTCGACGCGAAATATGTCGTTGCCGCGCTGATCCTGAATATGTTCAGCACTTTTATTGTGCTGTCGATCATTAATCCGACGCGACCAGGCAGCGAGGAAGAGATCAAGCTTGAGAAGCTTCATGAATCGCAGAGCTTCTTTGAAATGCTCGGTGAATATATTCTGGCCGGATTCAAAGTCGCCATGATTATTCTGGCGATGCTGATTGGCTTTATCGCCTTAATTAGCGCCATTAACGCGCTCTTCGCCACCCTGTTTGGCCTGAGCTTCCAGCAGATACTCGGCTATGTCTTCTATCCGCTGGCGTGGCTGATTGGTATCCCGCTAAGCGATGCGCTGAGCGCCGGCAGTATTATGGCGACTAAGCTGGTGGCCAATGAATTTGTCGCCATGATTGAGCTACAAAAAATCGCTGCCAGCATGACGCCGCGCGGGCTGGGTATCTTATCAGTGTTCCTGGTCTCCTTCGCCAACTTCGCTTCTATCGGCATCATCGCCGGGGCGATTAAGGGTCTGAACGAGCAGCAGGGGAATATCGTTTCCCGCTTTGGCCTGCGGCTGGTGTATAGCGCAACGCTGGTCAGCCTGCTCTCTGCCAGCTTTGCTGGTCTGGTACTGTAACCGCAGTTATTGCCTGTGATCCCGGGGGCGGCGCAGAGCGCCTTGCCCGGGCAGGCAGCTCGTACGAGCTGAGGTTGCGTAGCCCGGGTAAGGCGTTATCCGCAACCCGGGCCTTTCATCAGATGCCAATTAAAAGTGCACGCAGACCGGCTGGTCAACGCGCATGACCGACTCCTGTGCAAAGCGCGATTTATAGGTATTGCGCAGCGCCTCAATCCCCTCTTCGCTCTTCGCATCTTTGCCATGGATCAGCATCAGCGCCTTGCTCTGCTCGCGCGCCACGGTTCCGTCATTGCCGAGCCACTGACCGCGCGCGTCAAAGACCGTCAGGCCATCGCGAAAGCGCGTCGTCACGTCGCGATCAACGAACTGCTGCCACTCCTGGGCGGTAATGTCCTTCCCGGCCGGACGGCTTAAGCCAAAATAAAGCGTGGTTTGCACCATGGCGTTATCCGCCGGGCAGGCATCAGCATCCGCCGCCGGGGCCATCTTCGCGGCGGGCGCTACGCAGCCGCTTAAAATCCCTGCCAGTACTAACGCCATCGCACCCTGTTTGACACTCATTTTGCTACCCTCATTGATATTTATGCTCAGATATCAGCGTATTTTCAATCGATTAGCAAGAGTCACAAACAATAAAGCCCGCATGATGCGGGCTTGATGATGCGACAGAGCATTACTCGGCAGTCGCGCGCACCGGCGGCGCGGAGTGGTAATGGGCGTCCGCTTCGGCAAAGCGTTTTTGCATCTCTGCGGAAGGCGCTTTACCCAGCAGGCTGAAGACCACAATTCCGATGCTACCGAAAATAAAGCCCGGGATAATTTCATACAGGCCCAGCCAGGCGAACTGTTTCCAGACAATCACCGTGACGGCGCCGATGATCATCCCGGCCAGCGCGCCGTTACGCGTCATTCGCGACCACATCACCGAGAACAGCACCACCGGACCAAACGCAGCGCCGAAGCCGGCCCAGGCGTAGCTCACCAGCCCCAGCACACGGTTCTCCGGGTTCGCTGCAAGGGCAATGGAGACCAGCGCCACGGCCAGCACCATAAAGCGGCCAACCCATACCAGCTCCTGCTGACCGGCATTTTTACGCAAAAACGCTTTATACAGATCTTCGGTGATGGCGCTTGAGCAAACCAGCAGCTGGCAGCTCAGGGTCGACATGACCGCCGCCAGGATCGCCGACAGCAGAATCCCGGCAATCCACGGGTTGAACAGAATCTGCGCCAGTTCGATAAAGACGCGTTCAGCGTTCTGATTAACTGCGCCCGCCACGCCCGGGTTGTTGTTGAAGTAAGCGATGCCGAAGAAGCCAACGGCTACGGCCCCCGCCAGGCAGAGGATCATCCAGGTCATGCTGATACGACGGGCGTGTACGATGCTATGGTGCGAGTCCGCCGCCATAAAGCGCGCCAGGATATGCGGCTGGCCAAAATAGCCCAGCCCCCAGCCCATCAGCGAAATAATCGCCACGAAGTTCAGCCCTTTCAGCATATCAACGTTCTCAATGCTCTTTTGCTTGATAACTTCCAGCGATTCGCCAAAGCCGCCGACCGAAATAATCACCATGACCGGCGTCAGGATCAGGGCAAATATCATCAGGCTGGCCTGGACGGTATCGGTCCAGCTCACCGCAAGGAAACCGCCGACGAAGGTATAAATAATGGTTGCCGCCGCGCCGGCCCACAGCGCGGTTTCATAGCTCATGCCAAAGGTGCTTTCAAACAGACGCGCGCCGGCCACAATACCGGATGCGCAATAGATGGTGAAAAATAACAGAATCACCAGCGCCGAGATAATTCGCAGCACCCGGCTTTTATCTTCAAAACGGCCGGTGAAATAATCCGGCAGCGTCAGCGCGTTATTATTCACCTCGGTGTGTACCCGCAAACGCCCCGCCACCAGCTTCCAGTTAATCCATGCGCCTAGCGTCAGGCCAATGGCAATCCAGCTTTCGGAAATCCCGGAGATAAATATTGCGCCGGGCAGCCCCATCAGCAGCCAACCGCTCATATCTGAAGCGCCGGCGGAGAGCGCGGTGACGAATGGGCCAAGGCTGCGGCCGCCGAGAATATAATCATCAAAGTTCTTTGTCGAACGCCAGGCAATAAAACCGATGAGTACCATGCCAAAAATATAAACAATAAAAGTCACCAACATGGGTGTGCTAATAGCCATGTAAAAATCTCCAGAATTTTTTGTCGACAGCGTCCAGATTTGTCGTTTTATCCACTACCGGAACGGGGCAATGGCCTATTGGTTGTATTGGGCGACCGTATCCTGACGGAAGCTTTGTTTTTTCACAAATGATTTAACACAGCATTTACACTAAATGCATCGGGGACCAAACTTCATTTTGTAATAGGTTGCACTCTCTCACGTTTTTATCGGTTGCACCACGTAAAAGTGTTAAGTCACGCAGATAAAACCCCAAATATAAAGGGAATGAATAGCTGCTATTAACGCCATACAATTTAACAATTACGGCAATTTCAGGCCTGCAGCACAATTCTCAATTAACAAGGTTGCACAAAGTTGCAACATGGTAGATATTTCTACGCAACCTCATCACTGCACAGAAGCGAACTTCGCCAAATCAATCACTCGGCGTCCGGGCGGCAAATTTATCAGCATCCGGCGACATCGTTAACCTTGTGGCCGGAGCGTGGTAATGCAGCCAATAAAGAGGCGGGTTGAAGGATAAAGCGAATGACCAATAACAGGAGTTCCTGACATGGGCACCACCACCATGGGTGTAAAACTTGACGACGCGACGCGCGAACGTATTAAATCCGCGGCGAGCCGTATTGACCGTACGCCGCACTGGCTGATTAAGCAGGCCATTTTCAATTATCTGGAAAAGCTGGAAAACGACGAGACGCTGCCTGAGCTACCGGCGTTACTTTCCGGCGCGGCTAACGAAAGCGATGAAACGGGCAGTCCGGGCGATGAGCCCTGGCAGCCGTTCCTCGAATTCGCTGAGCAGATCCTGCCGCAGTCCGTCTCCCGCGCGTCAATTACCGCCGCCTGGCGTTGGGCCGAAACCGACGCCGTGCCGATGCTGCTGGAGCAGGCTCGCCTGCCGCAGAATCTCGGCGAGCAGGCCCACAAGCTGGCATATCAGCTGGCGGAGAAGCTGCGCAACCAGAAAACCGCCAGCGGCCGCGCAGGAATGGTGCAGAGCCTGCTGCAGGAGTTCTCGCTCTCGTCGCAGGAAGGCGTGGCCCTGATGTGCCTGGCGGAGGCGCTGCTGCGCATTCCCGACAAAGCCACCCGCGATGCCCTGATCCGCGACAAAATCAGCAACGGCAACTGGCAATCGCATATCGGCCGCAGCCCCTCGCTGTTCGTCAATGCCGCCACCTGGGGGCTACTGTTTACCGGCAAGCTGGTCTCGACCCATAACGAAACCAGCCTGTCGCGTTCGCTGAACCGTATTATCGGCAAGAGCGGCGAACCGCTGATTCGTAAAGGCGTCGATATGGCGATGCGCCTGATGGGCGAGCAGTTCGTCACCGGCGAAACCATCGCCGAAGCGTTGGCCAATGCCCGCAAGCTGGAAGACAAAGGCTTCCGCTACTCCTACGATATGCTGGGCGAAGCGGCGCTGACCGCTGACGATGCCCAGGCCTATATGGTTTCCTATCAGCAGGCTATTCATGCCATAGGCAAAGCCTCGAACGGCCGGGGGATTTATGAAGGGCCGGGCATTTCGATTAAACTCTCCGCGCTGCATCCGCGCTATAGCCGCGCCCAGTACGATCGCGCGATGGATGAGCTTTACCCGCGCCTGAAATCGCTAACCCTGCTGGCTCGCCAGTACGATATCGGTATCAACATTGACGCCGAAGAGGCCGATCGCCTGGAGATCTCGCTCGATCTGCTGGAAAAACTCTGCTTTGAGCCGGAGCTGGCGGGCTGGAACGGGATTGGCTTTGTGATCCAGGCCTATCAGAAACGCTGCCCGTTCGTCATTGACTACCTGATCGACCTGGCTACCCGCAGCCGTCGCCGCCTGATGATTCGTCTGGTAAAAGGCGCCTACTGGGATAGCGAAATCAAACGCGCGCAGATGGACGGGCTCGAAGGCTATCCGGTCTATACCCGCAAGGTTTATACCGATGTCTCCTATCTGGCCTGCGCGAAAAAGCTGCTGGCGGTGCCGAACCTGATCTATCCGCAGTTCGCAACGCATAACGCCCACACCCTGGCAGCGATTTATCAGCTCGCCGGACAAAACTACTACCCCGGTCAGTATGAGTTCCAGTGCCTGCACGGCATGGGCGAACCGCTGTATGAGCAGGTGACCGGCAAAGTCGCCGATGGCAAACTCAACCGTCCCTGCCGTATTTATGCGCCGGTGGGCACCCACGAAACGCTGCTGGCCTACCTTGTGCGTCGCCTGCTGGAAAACGGCGCTAACACCTCGTTCGTGAACCGCATCGCCGACAGCACCCTGCCGCTGGATGAGCTGGTTGCTGACCCGGTCGCCGCCGTGGAAAAACTGGCCCAGCAGGAAGGTCAGGTTGGCCTGCCGCATCCGAAAATCCCGCTGCCGCGCGATCTCTACGGCAAGGGGCGCAGTAACTCAGCCGGTCTGGATCTGGCCAACGAGCATCGCCTGGCCTCCCTCTCTTCCTCGCTCTTAAACAGCGCGCTGCATAAATGGCAGGCGCTGCCGATGCTGGAACAGCCGGTTGCCGAAGGCGAAATGCAGCCAGTCATCAACCCGGCGGAGCCAAAAGATATCGTCGGCCACGTGCGCGAAGCCAGCGAGGCTGAAGTTCAGCTGGCGCTGACCAGCGCGGTCAACAACGCGCCGATCTGGTTCGCCACCCCGCCGCAGGAGCGCGCGGCGATCCTCGAACGCGCTGCGGTACTGATGGAAGGCCAGATGCCAACGCTGATGGGTATCCTGGTGCGCGAGGCGGGAAAAACCTTCAGCAATGCCATTGCCGAAGTGCGTGAAGCGGTGGATTTCCTGCACTATTACGCAGGCCAGGTGCGCGCGGATTTTGATAACGAAACCCATCGTCCGCTCGGCCCGGTAGTGTGTATCAGCCCGTGGAACTTCCCGCTGGCAATCTTTACCGGCCAAATTGCTGCCGCGCTGGCGGCCGGCAACACCGTTCTGGCGAAACCCGCCGAACAGACGCCGCTGATCGCCGCTCAGGGCGTCGCTATCCTGCTGGAAGCGGGCGTACCGCCGGGGGTTATTCAACTGCTGCCGGGCCGCGGAGAAACCGTCGGTGCGGCGCTGACTTCCGACGAGCGCGTTCGCGGCGTGATGTTCACCGGCTCAACCGAAGTCGCCACGCTACTGCAGCGCAATATCGCCAGCCGCCTGGATGCTCAGGGTCGCCCGACGCCGCTCATCGCTGAAACCGGCGGCATGAACGCGATGATCGTTGACTCTTCCGCCCTGACCGAACAGGTGGTGATCGACGTTCTTGCCTCGGCGTTCGACAGCGCGGGACAGCGCTGCTCTGCGCTGCGCGTGCTCTGCCTGCAGGATGATATCGCCGACCATACGCTGACGATGCTGCGCGGCGCGATGGCCGAGTGCCGGATGGGCAATCCGGGCCGCCTGACTACCGATATCGGGCCGGTTATTGACGCCGAAGCCAAAGAGAACATTGAGCGCCATATTCAGACGCTGCGCGCCAAAGGGCGCAAAGTCTTCCAGGCGGTGCGCGAAACCAGTGAAGATTCGCGCGAGTGGACCAGCGGTACGTTCGTTCCACCGACGCTGATCGAACTCGACAGCTTCGACGAGCTGAAAAAAGAGGTCTTCGGCCCGGTGCTCCACGTGGTGCGCTATAACCGCAACGAGCTGGACGGGCTGGTTGAGCAGATCAACGCCTCGGGTTATGGCCTGACCCTGGGCGTGCATACCCGTATCGACGAAACCATCGCGCAGGTCACCGGCAACGCCAACGTCGGCAACCTGTACGTCAACCGTAATATGGTTGGCGCCGTGGTCGGCGTGCAGCCGTTCGGCGGCGAGGGCCTGTCGGGTACGGGTCCAAAAGCCGGCGGCCCGCTGTATCTGTACCGACTGCTCTCCAGCCGGCCGCAGAACGCAGTCGGGATCACCCTCGCCCGCCAGGATGCGGAGTACCCGCTGGACGCGCAGTTGAAAACGCTGCTGGAGAAACCGCTGCTCGCGTTACAGCAGTGGGCTAAAGACCGCCCGGAACTGCAGGCCCTGTGCCAACAGTTCAGCGAACAGGCGCAGGCCGGTACCCAGCGTCTGCTTCCAGGCCCAACCGGTGAGCGCAACACCCTGACCTTTATGCCGCGCGACCGCGTGCTGTGCGTCGCCGATAACGAGCAGGACGCGCTCACCCAGCTGGCGGGCGTGACCGCCGTGGGGTGCGAAGTGCTGTGGCCTGACGCGCCTCTGCAGCGCGAGCTGGCAAAAAAACTGCCGCGCGAAGTCAGCGAACGGATCCACTTTGCCAAAGCGGAAACCCTGGCGAGCGAGCCTTTCGATGCGGTTATCTACCACGGCGATTCCGATCAGCTGCGTGAGCTGTGTGAACAGGTAGCGGCGCGCGATGGCGCGATTGTTTCGGTGCAGGGCTTCGCCCGCGGCGAGAGCAATCTGCTGCTGGAGCGGCTCTATATTGAACGTTCGCTCAGCGTCAATACCGCCGCAGCCGGCGGCAACGCCAGCCTGATGACGATTGGCTAAGCCGTTTCCCGGCGGCGATGCTGCGCATCTGTCCGGGCTACCGGATCGCAGACGGCTGTAGGCCTGTCGCCCGGGCAAGGCGCTCCGCGCCGCCCCCGGGAAAGCAGACGGCACAACGTCAGCTAATGACACCAGACGCAGGCTGTGGTTAATTAAGGCTCCCGGACGGGAGCTTTTTTTATGGGAGTTGACCAATGAAACGCACTTTACTCGCTTTTGCCGCGCTGCTGGCAAGCACCCATGCGCTGGCGGACGAATGTAGCAACGCCAGCAATCAAACGGAAATGAACCAGTGCACCGCCGAGCAGTACCAGGCTGACGACAAAAAATTAAATGAAACGTATCAGGAAGCGCTGAAGCGCACCTCTGAAAAACAGCAGGAACTGCTGAAAAAAGCGCAGCTGACGTGGATTGCCCTGCGCGACGCCGACTGTCAATTCCTCGCCTCCGGCGCAGAAGGCGGCAGCGTACAGCCGATGCTGATCAACCAGTGCATGTCCGATAAAACCGTCGAGCGCGAGTCGTATCTCGCTTCGCTGCTGCAGTGCGAGGATGGCGATCAGAGCTGCCCGCTGCCGCCCGCCAATTAACGCACCCGAATCCCTTCGATAATCATCCGCTGGACGTTATCGACGGTTTGCTGAAAAAACGCCTCATCGCGCAGCGTCGCGCCGGTTACCGCCTCAACCTGAGTGGCGAAATCGGCGTAATGCTGCGTAGTCGCCCAGATCATAAAGATCAGATGCTGCGGGTCGACGGGCGCCAGCCTGCCGCTCTCAACCCAGCCGGAAATAATCGCCGACTTCTCATCTACCAACGCTTTCAGATCGCCGGTCAGCTCGCCCATCAGCAGCGGCGCACCTTGCAGCATCTCCAGACAAAACAGCTTTGACGCCTGCGGGTGATCGCGGGAAACCTCCAGCTTAAGGCGAATATATTCGCCGATGGCCACCAGCGGACTGATGTCTTCACGAAACGCCTTGAGCGGCGCCAGCCAGATAGCCAGGATCTGCTGCAGCACCGCGATATACAGCGCTTCTTTCGAGGGGTAGTAATAGAGCAAATTGGTTTTCGACACCCCGGCCAGCTCGGCAACCTGCTCAAGCCGCGTGCCGTGAATGCCATACTGCGAGAACGCGTCCAGCGCGGCGGCCAGAATAGCCTCTTTTTTTGCGCTCACCGCCTGTGAACGTTTGCCGATCTTTTTCACGCCGCCCTGTGCCATGCATTATCTCCTTCTTTTCCCGCCATCAGCATAGCAAAAGCCCAGCGCCGGCACGACTCTGTGCACCCCGATTGCGCACGACTGCGGCTTTTTCGTGCACCGATTTTGACCATTCAGTCCACTTTTATTGCCGCCATTTTCAGCAACCATAACGCAACACATTAATAACATTAGCCTTTGTAAAACTGGCATCGCCTTTGCTTTATCTTTCAGGCGAGGTGATTGAGGGAGATGCAGGATGCAGCGCCGCGCCTTCTTGTTCAACGACATGCAGAGAGGTAGGTATGAAAATTGGTGTCTTCGTTCCGATTGGTAATAACGGCTGGCTGATTTCCACCCATGCTCCCCAGTACATGCCGACGTTTGAGCTCAATAAGTCTATCGTGCAAAAAGCCGAACATTACGGCTTCGATTTCGCGCTATCGATGATCAAACTGCGCGGCTTCGGCGGCAAAACCGAATTCTGGGATCATAATCTGGAGTCTTTCACCCTGATGGCCGGACTGGCCGCCGTGACTTCACGCATCCAGATCTACGCCACCGCCGCCACCCTGACCTTACCCCCGGCGATTGTCGCCCGCATGGCCTCAACCATTGACTCTATCTCCGGCGGCCGCTTTGGCGTCAATCTGGTCACCGGCTGGCAAAAGCCGGAGTACGAGCAGATGGGCATCTGGCCGGGCGATGACTATTTTGCCAGCCGCTATGACTACCTCACCGAATATGTCCAGGTCCTGCGCGACCTGTGGGGAACCGGGCGCAGCGACTTCAAAGGCGACTACTTCACCATGAATGACTGCCGGGTCAGCCCGCAGCCGTCGCAGCCGATGAAGGTCATCTGCGCCGGGCAAAGCGATGCCGGTATGGCGTTCTCCGCCCAACACGCTGACTATAACTTCTGCTTCGGTAAAGGCGTGAACACCCCTGCCGCCTTTGCCCCCACCGCCGCCCGGATGATGCAGGCGGCGGAAAAAACCGGCCGCGACGTCGGCTCCTACGTCCTGTTTATGGTGATTGCCGACGAAACCGACGAGGCAGCCCGGGCCAAATGGGAGCATTACAAAGCCGGCGCGGATGACGAGGCGCTGGCGTGGCTGACCGAACAGAGCCAGAAAGACACCCGTTCCGGCAGCGACACCAACGTGCGCCAGATGGCCGATCCCACCTCGGCGGTCAATATCAACATGGGCACTCTTGTGGGCTCCTACGCCAATGTCGCCCGTATGCTCGACGAGGTGGCGGCGGTTCCCGGCACCGACGGCGTGCTGCTGACGTTTGATGATTTCCTTATCGGTATCGAAGCCTTTGGACAGCGCATTCAGCCGCTGATGCGCTGCCGCGACCATATTGCCACCATGACTCAAGAGGTTGCCTGATGATTACCCTGCCCGCTCGCCCGGAATCCCTGACCTTCGCGCCGCTACAAAGCGCGCTGATCGTCGTCGATATGCAGAACGCCTACGCCAGCCAGGGCGGCTATCTCGACCTCGCCGGCTTTGATGTTTCCACCACCCGACCGGTTATCGACAATATCAACCTCGCCGTGGCCGCCGCGCGCGCCGCCGGGATGCTGGTTATCTGGTTTCAGAACGGCTGGGATGACCAGTACGTGGAGGCCGGCGGCCCCGGTTCGCCCAATTTTCATAAATCCAACGCGCTGAAAACCATGCGCCAGAACCCGGAGCTGCAGGGCAAGCTGCTGGCGAAAGGCGGCTGGGACTATCAGCTGGTCGATCAGCTTAAGCCGCAGCCCGGCGATATCGTGCTGCCGAAACCGCGCTACAGCGGCTTCTTTAATACCGCGCTCGACAGCATCCTGCGCAGCCGCGGCATCCGCCATCTGGTGTTTACCGGAATCGCCACCAACGTCTGCGTGGAATCAACCCTGCGCGACGGCTTTTTCCTCGAATATTTCGGCATCGTGCTGGAGGACGCTACGCACCAGGCCGGTCCGGCGTTTGCCCAGCAGGCGGCGCTGTTTAATATCGAAACCTTCTTTGGCTGGGTCAGCGATGTCGCCAGCTTCTGTAATGCCCTTGAGCCCGCCGCGCCGCACGCATTTACCGAGGAGAAACGTTATGCCTAAACAGGTGATTATTCCGCCAGGCACCACCGCGCCTATCGCACCGTTTGTTCCCGGCACGCTGGCCGACGGCGTGGTTTACGTCTCCGGCACCCTGCCGTTCGATAAGCAAAATAACGTGGTTTACATCGGCGACCCAAAGGCGCAAACCCGCCACGTGCTGGAAACCATCAGGAGCGTTATCGAGACGGCGGGGGGCAGTATGGCGGATGTGACCTTCAGCAGCATCTTTATCACCGACTGGAAAAACTACGCCGCGATTAACGAAGTCTACGCGGAGTTCTTCCCCGGCGACAAACCGGCGCGTTTCTGCATTCAGTGCGGGCTGGTGAAGCCCGAAGCGCTGGTGGAGATCGCCACCGTCGCCCATATCGGGAAACCGACATGATGAAGCTGAATATCTCCCCGGCGCCTTATCCCGGCGCGCCGGTGGTGGTTCTGAGCGCCGGGCTCGGCGGCGCGGGCGGCTACTGGCTGCCGCAGCGTTCGGCGCTGGAAGCGCACTACCATCTGGTGAGCTATGACCACAACGGCACCGGCGAAAACGGCGGCCCGTTGCCCGCCAGCTATAGCATGGCGCAGATGGCGCAGGAACTCTACGCGGCGCTGCTGGAGGCGGGTATTGGGCGCTTTGCGCTGATCGGCCACGCCCTGGGGGCGCTGATTGGCATGCAACTCGCGCTGGACCATCCCGAAGCGATAAGCGCCCTGGTACTGGTGAACGGCTGGCTGACGCTCTCCCCGCATACCCGCCGCTGCTTCCTGGTGCGCGAGCGCCTGCTGCACGCGGGTGGCGCGCAGGCGTGGGTAGAAGCGCAGCCGCTGTTCCTCTATCCGGCGGAGTGGATGGCTTCTCGCCTGCCGCGTCTGGAGGCCGAAGACGCGCTCGCCATCAGCCATTTCCAGGGCAAAGAGAATCTGCTGAAAAGGCTGAATGCTCTCAAGCAGGCCGACTTTTCGCGCCGGGCGGCAGCCATCGTCTGCCCGACGCTGGTTATCAGCGCCGCTGACGATCTGCTGGTCCCGGCCTCCTGCTCCCGCCTGCTACAGGCGGCAATCCCCGACAGCCAACTGGTGGAAATGGCCTGGGGCGGCCACGCCTGCAACGTCACCGATAGCGCCACCTTTAACCCTATTTTATACGACGGGCTGGCCGCGATGCTGCCCGTACCCCAGGAGAACCTATGAGCGAAGCTATTAGCCCGGCAGCCTGCGCCGCGCTGTTCACCGAGGCCCGAACCCACAACGGCTGGCTGGATAAGCCGGTCAGCGACGCGCAGCTGCGCGAACTCTACGACTTGCTGAAAATGGGGCCGACCTCCGCCAACTGCTCCCCGGCGCGCTTCGTTTTCGTCCGCACCCCGGAAGGTAAAGAGAAGCTGCGCCCGGCCCTGTCGAGCGGCAACATCGCGAAGACCCTGCAGGCGCCGGTCACCGCTATTGTCGCCTGGGACCGCGCGTTCTATGACCGGCTGCCGGAGCTGTTCCCCCACGGCGACGCCCGCAGCTGGTTTACCTCCAGTTCGCAAATGGCGGAGGAGACCGCCTTTCGCAACAGCTCATTGCAGGCGGCATACCTGATTTTCGCCTGCCGCGCGCTGGGCCTGGATACCGGCCCGATGTCGGGTTTTGACCGCGAAAAAGTCGATGCGGCGTTTTTTGCCGACGGCGCCTGGAAAAGCAACCTGCTGATTAATATCGGCTACGGCGAACCCGGTAAACTGTACGCGCGCCTGCCGCGTCTGCCCTTTGATGATGCCTGCCAGCTGGTATAAGGAGCCCGCATGTCTCTTACCGATAAACAAAGCTTTCGCGACGCCATGGCCCACGTCGGGGCGGCGGTGAACATTATCACCACCGATGGTCCCGCAGGCCGCGCAGGATTTACCGCCAGCGCGGTTTGCAGCGTCACCGACGCGCCGCCCACGCTGCTGGTCTGCCTGAATCGTTCAGCCTCGGTATGGCCGATCTTCAGCCAGCATCAGGCGCTGTGCGTTAATACCCTGGCGGCCGGTCAGGAAGGACTCTCGAACCTTTTCGGCGGTAAAACGCCGATGGCGGAGCGCTTCGCCGCCGCCGACTGGCAAACCGGCGCGACCGGCTGCCCGCGTCTGGAGGCAGCGCTGGTCAGCTTCGACTGCCGCATCAGCCAGATCGTCAGCGTCGGGACGCACGACATTCTGTTTTGCGAAGTGGCGGCGATTGTTCGCCATCCGGAACCGCGTGGACTGATGTGGTTCGATCGCGGCTACCACACGCTGATGCGTCCAGCCTGTTAACCCTAAACCCAGGATCTCATCATGGCTCTCTTCGATTTTCCTCGCTGGCAGTTAACCTCCCCCTCCGCCGCGTCCGGCGTCGTGGCCCCCGATGAACGGCTGTCGGTCGGGCAAACCGTGGTGATGGGCGTTCAGCACGCGGTGGCGATGTTTGGCGCAACCGTTCTGATGCCAATCCTGATGGGGTTAGATCCTAACCTGTCGATCCTGATGTCCGGCGTCGGCACCCTGCTGTTCTTTTTGGTCACCGGCGGGCGCGTGCCGAGCTACCTTGGTTCCAGCGCCGCCTTTGTCGGCGTGGTCATCGCCGTCACCGGCTTCAACGGCCAGGGGCTTAACCCGCACCTTAGCGTCGCGTTGGGCGGAATTATCCTCTGCGGACTGGTGTATACCCTGATTGGTCTGGTAGTGATGAAACTCGGTACCCGCTGGATTGAGCGGCTGATGCCGCCAGTGGTCACCGGCGCGGTGGTGATGGCGATTGGTCTTAATCTGGCCCCCATTGCGGTTCGCAGCGTATCAGCGACGCCGTTCGACGGCTGGATGGCGGTGCTGACCGTGCTCTGCATCGGCCTGGTGGCAGTGTTTACCCGCGGGATGCTGCAGCGGCTGCTGATCCTCGTCGGGCTGATTATCGCCTGCGCCCTCTACGCGCTGCTGGCCAACGGCCTCGGCCTGGGCAAGCCGCTGGATTTTAGCCTGCTTGCGCAGGCGGCGTGGTTCGGTTTGCCGCAACTGACCGCCCCGACCTTTAACGGCCAGGCAATGATGCTGATCGCTCCCGTGGCGGTAATTCTGGTGGCGGAAAATCTCGGCCACCTGAAGGCGGTTGCCGGAATGACCGGGCGCAATATGGACCCGTATATGGGCCGCGCTTTCGTCGGCGACGGGCTGGCAACGATGCTCTCCGGCTCGGTTGGCGGCAGCGGCGTGACCACCTATGCGGAGAATATCGGCGTGATGGCGGTCACCAAAGTGTACTCGACGCTGGTGTTCGTCGCGGCGGCGCTGATTGCGATGCTGCTTGGGTTTTCACCGAAATTCGGCGCGCTGATCCATACCATTCCGGGACCGGTGATCGGCGGCGCATCGATCGTGGTGTTTGGCCTGATTGCCGTCGCGGGCGCGCGAATTTGGGTACAGAATCGGGTGGATCTGAGCCAGAATGCGAATCTGATTATGGTGGCAGTGACGCTGGTGCTGGGGGCGGGCGATTTTGCGCTTTCGCTCGGTGGCTTTACCCTCGGCGGGATCGGCACGGCCACCTTCGGCGCGATTCTGCTCCACGCTCTGCTTAACCGCCGTCCGCGTGAGGCCGGGCAAACCAACGTCACCCCGGTATGAAAGCGTGCAACGCCAGCAGACCCGTACCGGGAAATCCCCGGTCGCGCTGCGCTTACCGGGGCGACAAAACAGCGCCAACCCGTAGCCCGGCTAAGGCATTAGCCGCAGGCCGGGGGCTACTTCCGCTTAGCGGCATCTGCATGCATCGGGATAAAAAAAACCGCCGACTACACGTCGGCGGCGAGGGCGATGGGGTTTGCTCTGGAGATTAACCCCTATCGGCAGACAATCAGGACGGCGCTAGCTATCGCGGCTGCCGTGACTGTTTTTTCCCCCTTTTTTACCAGCTTCGGAAGCGCGCTGAGGATCGTTTTTAAAGTTCCCCCCGCTATGCTGGCCACCTTTACGACCTGCTTCTGATGCTCTTTCACGGTCTTCAGCAAAGTTGCCGGTACCGCCACGATGGTTTGCCATTACTGACCTCCATTTAGGTTAGACATCATGCTGCATTAGGTGAAACAAAAGGCCTTAGCCTCCGCGATCCCATTTTCCGATCGCGTACTGTTAAGGTTAGCGAATGCAGAAGCGGCTGTAGGCAGATAGTCATATCCTGAAATAGATTTCTGATAACAACCGCCGCTATGGCGCACATTCTGCGCTAAGCAACTCTTATGACAGCCTAAAATAGCGCCGCCAAAGATGTATCTTTTTGCAACAGCCGCTATTTTTTGCATTTTTGTTATAAATCAAACAAATGATTGTTACATTTGCACTCTTCGCCAGAGATCTTATCTTTAAAGGTAGCCAGTCGTCTGGCTGGCGCATAACGCAACCGAGGAGTGATGCAAATGGCTAAGATTCTGGTGCTTTATTATTCAATGTACGGACACATCGAGACCATGGCGCATGCCGTCGCCGAAGGGGCTAACAAAGTCGATGGCGTGGAAGTGGTCGTGAAGCGCGTGCCGGAAACCATGCAGGCAGAGGTTTTTGCCAAAGCAGGCGGGAAAACACAAAACGCCCCCGTTGCCACACCGCAGGAGCTGGCTGAGTACGATGCCATCATCTTTGGTACCCCTACCCGCTTCGGCAACATGTCCGGGCAGATGCGCACCTTCCTCGATCAAACTGGCGGTCTGTGGGCATCCGGCGCGCTGTACGGCAAACTGGCCAGCGTATTCAGCTCAACCGGTACCGGCGGCGGTCAGGAACAGACCATCACCTCCACCTGGACCACCCTTGCCCACCACGGGATGATCATTGTGCCGATTGGCTACGGCGCTCAGGAGCTGTTTGATGTCTCGCAGGTTCGCGGCGGCACGCCTTACGGCGCCACCACCATTGCCGGCGGCGACGGATCGCGTCAGCCAAGTGAAGAAGAATTGGCCATTGCCCGCTATCAGGGTCAACACGTTGCAGGTCTGGCAGTTAAATTACACGGTTAATCTTCAGCAGGAGGAAAAGCATGCCGAATCAAGAAGCAAAGGCCCACCGCGTGGGTGAATGGGCAAGTCTGCGCAATACATCTCCTGAAATTGCCGAGGCAATTTTTGAACTCGCCAATTATGATGAAAAGCTGGCGGAGAAAATCTGGGAAGAAGGCAGCGATGAAGTCCTGCCCCGCGCCTTCGCCAAAACCGACAAAGACTCGCTGTTCTGGGGCGAACAAACCATCGAACGCAAGAACGTGTAGCCCGGACAGGTACGCAGTACCGCCTCCGGGAGTTATAGCATGAGCTTCCCGGAGGCGGCGCGTTGCGCCAGTCCAGGCGACAACACCCGGCTAAACATCGGCAGCAAGACCCGGATTGCTCCGGGTTTTTTATGCTCTGCTACTTTGTCGCCTCGGCCATCGCCTTTTTAAAGGTATCCATTGGGCAGAAGCCGTTGTCATCCACAGGACAACCGTTCAGCGCCAGCGTTACCCGCTGCGGCGGCGATTGCAGGGTCAGCGCATCGGCATTACGCAACTGCTCGGTGCTTTGGTACAGATACTCGATCTTCATCAAATCACGATTGCCGCTCTTATCATGCCAGCGCTGGAACACCAGCTTGCCGCCGATGGGCGTGCGTTCGTACTGGTTGTGCAGCTGATAAGGTTTAAAATCCAGCGCCGTCAGCAGCGAGGCGATATTAGAGTCGTGCCCCACCAGCAGCGTCACTTTCGCCGACTTCGCCGCATCCCCTACCAGAACGTTATCAATATATTTCACCAGCGGTTTGGCCACGTTGCGCGCCACTTCTGGCGAAGTAAACAGACTGTCCTGATAGCCGTTTTTCAGCTTCGACAGCACCTGCCACTGCTTATCGCTGTTAATTTCACCCCACGCCACCTGGTCTTTCGGGAAACCTTCATAATATTGCAGCGTAAAGGCGTCAACCAGCGAGTTACCGACTTTAAGCGGCCCGGAAACGCCCGGCTCCTGCTGATATTTGGCGCTAAAGGTATCTTTCGCGTCGCTCAGCGAGCACTGCTGCTTCTCTTTACAGGACGGGGAGTTACGGTAGTCGGTCATCTCCTCCAGCAGCTTATAGCTTTCGCTCAGCTGCATCCCCTGCCGCTCTTTCTCCATCGCCTGTACGGCCTTTTCGCTGAAGGCGGCGGAATCATCGGTGATCACCGGATTAAACGTCGGGTCCATGGTGCCCATTTTTTCCTGATGATGTACGGTCACGCCGCAGCCGGGGAACGCACCGGTGATAAAGAACTGCGCGGTGGCGACGGTACGCTGCAGGCTATTGGCATAGGCGTAGACCGCGTTCTCCGGCGGGCATTCGCCGCTGGTCACCACTCCCTGCTGCGCCAGCCATTCGCGCATATAGTGCCCCATGTAGACTTCCAGCACTCCGCCCTTGGTGGTCAGCTGTCCACCGGGGACATCCCACTCTGGCCAGGACTTTGGCGTGGATTGCTCCAGCACGCTGCCGTTGTTCGCCAGCGGCGCGCGCAGGTTATGGCGGCTCATGATCAGCACCTGCTGAAGCTGGTACCCTTCCGGTGCGGCCGGTTCCTGCGCCTGAACGCCAGCGGACAGTAAAACAGCGCCGGCCACAGCGGCGGCGAGTAGACTTTTTCTCATCCCTTCATCCTCAGTCAGTGATTATCATCGCCATGATTGTGACAAATTTATGACATTTTTCCGGGCAATGGCTCGCAAAGTACGGAAAGAAATACGCTTTCCGCGATGACCGAGGGTCGCAAAATCAGGGAACAGGATTACTGCGGCAGCGGTACTGCCGCCAGAGTGCAGATAGCCTCATGCTCGCCGCCGTGATGGTCAACGATGACCACTTTATCTCCGGCTTTTTTTCCTTCGCAGGGTTTTAAAATCCGTTCGACAACGCGTTCATGGATAGATTGATGGCCGGAATCGGCCAGGCTGCTTGCTGACGTCGCCATTAGCAGCAGTCCAGCCAGCCCGACGATATGCTTATTCACCATTGATTACTCTCGCCCCCTATTTAAGCGGGCCAAGGGTAGCAGCCTGCCGGGCCGTGGTCTGTAAATTCGCTTAAACGAGTGTTACTCCGTTCATTTTTTCATCACCGTCGAGCTTTACTCTTCACATTTATTCATGTAAATAATAATTTCATTGCTCGGCTGGCTGTCTATTCTCGTCCGACTCATCGGGTCATCTTTAAGAAATATCCCGATGCTATTATCCCGATATCACGGTATTTTTTCTCCATGTTAAACATAACATTAGGTTAATCTATGTCAGGTATCCTGCTCTTTATCGTCGCGGTGGTTTTGCTGGGAGTCGCGGTCTACAGCCTGGTCTCCTACGTCAAAGATCGGCGCTCCGCGCAACTGCCAACTCATAAGAAAAAGAAATAATTCATCCTTACTATTCTTACCTTTTGCCCCTGCTATTTCTTACCGACCGCCTGATTTCAAACGAGAATGACAAAAAAGAAGGCAGGCGCTTTCGCCTGCCTTTGTGTCGGCGTAAAAAATGGTTACGATTCCCAGGCCTGCTCCGCTTTAGCGCCGTCAAACTGCGGCGGCGGCTTACGGAAACGGCGGGTCAGGTAAGTCAGATAGAGTAACCCCAGCCCCGCCCATATCAGACCGAGCGTCAGGGATGTCGCTTCCAGATTAATCCACAGCACCCCCACCGTCAGCGCGCCGACCATCGGGAGCAGCAGATAGTGAAAGCGATCCTTCCACGTTTTGTTAAAGCCTTTACGCCGCCAGAAGTGGTTGAACACCGATAGATTAACGAAGGTGAATGCTACCAGCGCACCAAAATTAATCAGCGCCGTGGCGGTAACCAGGTCAAAGAACAGCGCCGACAGCGCGACAATCCCCACCATGATCACGTTGAGCGCTGGGGTACGCCACTTCGGATGGACGTAGCCAAAAATACGCTCCGGGAAAACGTTATCGCGGCCCATGACGTACAGCAGTCGTGAAACGCTGGCGTGCGACGCCAGGCCGGAGGCCAGCGTATTCACAAACGTCGTGCACAGGAAGATCGACTGGAACAGCTTGCCGCCGACGTAGAGAGCAATCTCCGGCAGCGCCGCATCCGGATCTTTAAAACGGCTGATATCGGGGAAAAAGAGCTGCATAAAGAACGAAGCGGCAATGAAAATCACTCCGCCATAGACCGCGGTCAGAAAGATCGCCTTCGGGATCACCCGTGCGGCGTCCGGCGTCTCTTCGGAGAGCGTAGTCACCGCATCGAAGCCGAGGAATGAAAAGCAGACGATCGTCGCCCCGGTAATAATCGGGATCAGGTGCGCATTCTGGCTGATAAAAGGCTGCAGCGACCAGACGGTGCCCACCCCTTCCCCTTTATGCAGTCCCTGCACCACCAGCACGATAAAGACCACCATAATCGAGATCTGCACCAGCACGAACAGGGTGTTGAAGTTCGCCACCAGATTGACGCTTTTCAGATTCGCCGCCGTCAGAATCGCGACAAAGGTCACCACCCATACCCAGGGCGGCACGTCCGGAAACAGCGCAGAAAGATAAATCTTCGCCAGCAGCACGTTGATCATCGGCAGGAACAGATAATCCAGCAGCGACGACCAGCCCACCATAAAGCCGACGTGCGGGCTGATCGATTTCTGCGCATAGGTGTAGGCTGAGCCCGCCTGGGGAAACTGGCGCACCAGCTTGCCGTAGCTGATGGCGGTAAACAGCACGCCGGCCAGCGCCAGCAGATAGGATGCCGGAACGTGGCCGTTGCTGATGCCGGAAACAATGCCGAAAGTATCAAAAACCGTCATCGGCGTCAGATAGGCGAGGCCCATCATCACCACCTGCCACAGCTTGAGGGATTTGCGCAGGCGCGGTTTTCCCGCCCCGGAGGCGTTGTCGAGAGAGGGATTAATAGCCATGGCCATTTCCCCCGCTGCACGCCTGGGCTTGCGGTCGTAGAGACCGGGAAACCAACCTGCTTCGCAACGGGGTTAATGGCAAATCAAAAGGTAAAAAGAACCGACGAGCGGCGGTAGCGGCGCATTCCATGCGGCCATGACGGCCCCCTTCTCCCTGCGGATATTTAAACATCTGCATCATTTCCTACCTCGTTACACACTGTGTCGTTAACTGAAGCCCCGTTGCCGCCTGCGCTCCTTAACGCGGCATCCGGGAATGGCTGGGCTCCCAGCAAAAACGTCCGACCAGGCTCCGCTCAGGCCGTATGATGCTACTCGTGATAATGCTAAAGCGCCCCTTGCGGGGCGAAAATCAGGCGTTTTTCAACATCCACTCAATTTCAGTCTCTGTGATCAGACGCTCAAATTGCAGTAATTCGTCATTTTTACAGGCGTGATAAACGTGGCAGAAGCGTTCGCCAAGCCGCTCGCGCAGGTGGTCGTTTTGCATAAACTCCCACAGCGCATCGCTCTGGCGAATCGGGAACGGCAGCCCCTCCTGCTCAAGACCATTGCCTTCCACTTCTTCCTGTAACGGCAGCGGATTATCCAGCCCGTGGAGGATGCCGGCAAAAATCGCCGCCATCACCAGGTACGGGTTGGCATCCGCCCCGGCCACCCGATATTCGACGCGATGGTTGTGCCGATCGCCGCATGGAATGCGCAGCGCCACCGTCCGGTTGTTATGCCCCCACGACGCCTGGGTCGGCACATACATTCCCGGCTGGAAACGGCGATACGAGTTCACGTTCGGCGCCAGCAGCGCCATCGATGCCGGCATCAGATCGATCATCCCGGCAAGCGCGCGTTTTAACATCGCGGAATCTTCACCGTCGGCGTCAGCCAGCACGTTCTCGCCTTTGTTGTTCTGCATGCTGATGTGGATATGCATCCCGCTACCGGCGTGCTCTTCATAGGGTTTCGCCATAAAAGTGGCGTGCATCTTATGCTTCTCCGCCATTAAACGCACGAGACGTTTTAACGCCAGCGCATCATCGCAGGCATCGAGTACGTTATCGGTATGGTGGAGGTTGATTTCAAACTGGCCGGGAGACGCTTCTGCCACCGCGCCGTCGGCGGGGATCAGCTGGAGCTGGGCGATCTCATCGATATCGTTAAGCACGTCGGCAAAATGGTTGAGGTTATCGACGGAGTAAACCTGGCTTTGGGTATTGCGATCGCCGGTTCCGGGCGCGCAAGGCGGCTGCAGGTAGCCTTCCGCGTCGCGCTTGCGGTCAAGTAAATAGAACTCCAGCTCTACCGCTACCACGGGGAACAGCCCGCGCTGGCGCAGCTGCTGCCAGAGGCGGTTCAGAACGTTCCGCGGCTCAACGTCAAAGGGAGCGCCATCTTCATCAACCATGGTCAGCAGAACCTGACCAATGTATTCCGGGTCCGCCGCGGACGGGGTTAAGGTTCCCAGCACCGGCACGCAGGTGCGATCAGGTTCGCCCATCTCCTGGCCGAGCCCCGCCTCTTCCACCACGTTGCCGAGAATATCCATGGCAAATACCGAAGCCGGGAAATAGCAGCCCTTCTCCAGCTTGTTCAGGCTGGAGACCGGGATCCGCTTACCGCGGAAGCAGCCGTTCAGATCGGTTAACAGCACATCAACGTATTGCGTATTGGGGTAACGCTCAAGGTAGCGCTTCACTTCCCAGGTGAATGCGCTGACCCGTCTCTCTTCCGACTGCTGAACAAAATTCTCAACTTCTACGATATTGGTTTCCATGATTCACCGCCGTTGTTGTAGTTTCGGACCCTGAATTGCACTGTTAAATATAATGTCCACCCTTCGAATGTGTATGCAAAAAAATTGTTTGTCAAATGTTAAATTAAGTTTGCAAAGGGCAATATCCACTGCTAGATTGAGAAAATATTGAACGAAATGGCCGTTTTACCCGCTAACCCGGTCATAATTTAGTCCACTTTGTGAGGGCGATCATGGAAAATATAATGTACAAGCCAGTTATTGGCGTAGTGATGTGCCGAAACAGGCTTAAGGGTCACCAGACCCAGACTCTGCAAGAGAAGTACCTGAACGCGATTGTTCACGCCGGCGGCGTACCGATTGCCCTGCCGCACGCGCTGGCCGAGCCGGAACTGCTTGCTACGCTACTGCCGAAACTGGACGGCATTTATCTGCCCGGTAGCCCGAGCAACGTACAGCCGCACCTTTATGGTGAAAACGGCGATGAGCCTGACGCCGATCCCGGGCGTGATCTTCTGAGCATGGCGCTGATTAACGCCGCGCTCGAAAGGCGCATCCCCATTTTCGCCATCTGCCGTGGACTACAGGAACTGGTTGTCGCCACCGGCGGGACTCTGTATCGTCGTCTGTTCGAGCAGCCTGAGCTTCTTGAGCACCGCGAAGACCCCGAACTTCCCGTCGAGCAGCAATACGCGCCCTCGCATGAAGTTCAGGTTCAGGAGGGAGGATTACTTTCTCAGTTAATACCGGGCTGCAACACGTTTTGGGTAAACTCGTTACACGGGCAGGGAGCAAAAACGACGGGTCCACGGCTGCGCGTGGAAGCGCGTTCTCCGGACGGGCTAGCGGAAGCGGTCAGCGTTAACGACCATCCTTTCGCCCTCGGCGTGCAGTGGCATCCTGAATGGAACAGTAGCGAATACGCCCTGTCGCGAATGTTGTTTGAAGGTTTTATCACCGCCTGTCAGAATTATATCGCTGAAAAACAGCGACTCTGACCACTACCGTTAAGGAAATGCAAATATGAGCGATGACGGACTGGCGCCAGGGAAACGTTTGTCAGCGATCCGCCAACAGCTGGGTCTCTCACAGCGTCGTGCCGCCGAACTGTCTGGGTTAACACATAGTGCCATCAGCACCATAGAACAGGACAAAGTCAGTCCTGCCATCAGCACGCTGCAAAAGCTGCTGAAAGTCTACGGGCTGTCGCTCTCGGAATTCTTTTCTGAACCAGAAAAACCGGCTGAACCGCAGGTGGTTATCAATCAGGACGATCTGATTGAAATCGGCAGCCAGGGGGTATCGATGAAGCTGGTTCACAATGGCAATCCGAACCGCACGCTGGCGATGATATTTGAAACGTACCAGCCTGGAACCACAACCGGGGAGAGGATCAAGCATCAGGGTGAAGAGATAGGCACCATACTGGAGGGTGAAGTCGTGTTGACCATTAACGGTCAGGCGTATCACCTGGTGGCTGGGCAAAGTTATGCCATTAACACCGGCATACCGCATAGCTTCAGCAACACTTCGGCAGGTATCTGCCGAATTATCAGCGCCCATACTCCCACCACCTTCTGATTTATTAGCCTGAGCCTTTCTCAGGTTTTCTTTAGGCCTGCGCCGCCCGGGGTGAATTCCGGCGGCGCGAAGATAACGCAGTTCACCTTGCGCAATGCGGAAAAACGTATTCCGCTGGCCCCGGATAATTCACGCCTGTTAATGGGCAATTTAAACGGTACTCAACCCCGGGGACGCCCTGCGCCCTGAAGGTCTGAAATCACCACTTTTTTTCCGATTATGTCATTAAGGAGTCATGATGGATTTTCACAACCTGGCTTACTGGCAAGAAAAAGCAAAGAACATCGCGATTGAAACGCGGTTATTTATTAATGGCGAATACAGCGCCGCCGCCGATAACAGCGTGTTTGCCACCATCGACCCTGCCGCCCAGCAAACGCTCGCCGAAGTCGCGCGCGGCAAAAAGGCCGATGTCGATCGCGCGGTCCAGGCCGCCCGCAGCGCATTCGAGCGGGGCGACTGGTCGCAGGCCTCTCCTGCCCAGCGTAAAGCGGTCCTGAATAAGTTTGCCGACCTGATGGAGGCCCATTGCGAAGAGCTGGCGCTGCTGGAAACCCTGGACACCGGCAAACCGATCCGTCACAGCCTGCGCGACGATATCCCCGGCGCCGCCCGCGCGATTCGCTGGTATGCCGAAGCTATCGATAAAGTCTACGGCGAAGTTGCCCCTACCGGCGGCAACGAACTGGCTATGATCGTCCGCGAACCGATTGGCGTGATTGCGGCGGTGGTGCCGTGGAATTTTCCGCTGCTGCTGGCCTGCTGGAAACTTGGCCCGGCGCTGGCGTCAGGTAATAGCGTAGTGCTCAAACCGTCGGAAAAATCCCCACTCAGCGCCCTGCGACTCGCGGGCTTAGCGAAAGAGGCCGGACTGCCAGACGGCGTGTTCAACGTAGTGAGCGGTTTCGGCCATGAAGCCGGTCAGGCGCTGGCGCGGCATCCTGACGTCGAAGTGATTACCTTTACCGGTTCTACCCGCACGGGTAAACAGCTGCTGAAGGACGCAGGCGACAGCAATATGAAACGCGTCTGGCTGGAGGCGGGCGGTAAAAGCGCCAATATCGTTTTTGCCGACTGTCCGGATCTGCAAAAAGCGGTTAACGCTACCGCCGGCGGTATTTTTTACAACCAGGGGCAGGTCTGTATCGCCGGAACCCGCCTGCTGCTTGAGGAGAGCATTGCCGACAGGTTTCTCGATCTCCTTAAAGAGCAGGCCAAAGGCTGGCAGCCGGGCAATCCGCTCGACCCGAATACCGCCATGGGCATGCTGATCGACAACAGCCACGCCGATAGCGTCCACAGCTTTATTCGCGCCGGCGAAGCGCATAGCACGCTGCTGCTGGATGGACGCAAAAATCCGTGGCCCGCGGCGGTTGGCCCAACCATTTTTGTTGACGTCGATCCCGCCTCCGCGCTCAGCCAGGAGGAGATCTTCGGCCCGGTGCTGGTGGTCACCCGTTTTAAAACCGAAGAGCAGGCGCTGGCGCTGGCCAACGACAGCCGCTATGGCCTCGGCGCGGCGGTCTGGACCCGCGATCTCTCCCGCGCGCACCGCATCAGCCGCCGTCTGAAAGCCGGCTCCGTCTTTGTAAACAACTACAACGATGGCGATATGACCGTGCCGTTCGGCGGCTATAAGCAGAGCGGCAACGGACGCGATAAGTCGCTGCATGCGCTGGAAAAATTCACTGAACTGAAAACTATCTGGATTGCCCTGGAGCCTTAATCATGACCGAACATACCACCAGCTATTACGCCGCCAGCGCCAACCGCTATGAACCGTTCCCGGCGCTGGAAGAAACGATCGGCTGCGACGTCTGCGTCGTCGGCGGCGGCTATACCGGCCTCTCTTCGGCGCTGCATCTGGCCGAAATGGGCTACGATGTGGTGCTGCTGGAAGGCGCGCGCATCGGCTTCGGCGCCAGCGGACGCAACGGCGGCCAGTTAGTTAACTCCTATAGCCGCGATATCGACGTTATCGAGAAAACCTACGGCCCGGACGCGGCGAAAATGCTCGGCAGCATGATGTTTGAAGGCGGCGATATTATTCGCGAGCGCATCCAGCGCTATCAGATTGCCTGCGACTATCGCCCCGGCGGGCTGTTTGTCGCGATGAATCATAAACAGCTGGAAACTCTGGAAGAGCAGAAAGCCAACTGGGAGCGCTACGGCAATACCCAGCTGGAGCTGCTGGATGCCAGCGCTATTCGCCGCGAAGTCGACAGCGATCGCTACACCGGCGCCCTGCTGGATCGCAGCGGCGGCCATATCCATCCGCTCAACCTGGCAATTGGCGAAGCTGACGCCATTCGGCTAAACGGCGGCCGGGTGTACGAGCAATCACCGGTTACCCGCATTCAGCACACCAGCCCGGCGGTAGTGACCACCGCGCGCGGACAAGTGACCGCTCGCTACGTGATCGTCGCCGGTAACGCCTATCTCGGCGATAAGATCGAGCCGGAGCTGGCGAAACGCAGCATGCCGTGCGGCACCCAGGTGGTCACCACCGCACCGCTGTCTGAGGAACTGGCGCGCTCGCTGATCCCGAAAAATTACTGCGTGGAGGATTGTAACTATCTGCTGGATTACTACCGTCTGACCGCCGATAACCGTCTACTGTACGGCGGCGGCGTGGTCTACGGCGCGCGAGATCCGGACGACGTTGAGCGATTGATTATGCCGAAGCTGCTGAAAACCTTCCCGCAGCTGAAGGGGGTGAAAATCGACTACCGCTGGACCGGCAACTTCCTGCTGACCCTCTCACGGATGCCGCAGTTTGGCCGCCTCGATAACAATATCTATTATATGCAGGGTTACAGCGGCCACGGGGTCACCTGTACCCACCTCGCCGGACGGCTAATTTCGGAGCTGCTGCGCGGGGACGCCGAACGTTTTGACGCCTTCGCGAAGCTGCCGCACTACCCGTTCCCCGGCGGACGCAGCCTGCGCATTCCGTTTACCGCCATGGGCGCGGCTTACTACAGCCTGCGCGATCGGCTAGGCGTTTAATCCCCCCGGCCGACGGCGCCCGCCGTCGGCAATATCGCCGCCCCGCACTGCTGCGGAAAGCGCTGCTGAAAGTAGTGGCGTAAAAACTCCACGGTGGTGCGAATTTTGGCCGAAGTCGCCAGCCGAGACACGTATACCGCCCAGATATTGGCGGGCTGATAGTACTCCGGCAGCAGCTGTACCAGATTGCCGCTGGCGATATTCTCCTTTACGTCCCACCATGAGCGCAGCGCAATCCCCTGCCCGTCGAGGCACCACTGATGGACGATTTCACCGTGGTTTGACGACAGCGGCCCGGTCACTTTGATGGCGTGCTCAGCTTCTTTATCATCGCGCAGCTGCCAGACGCCAAAAGGCCGGTCGCGCTCTTTGATCACCAGACACGGCAGCGCGGCAAGGTCGCTCAGCTGTTTCGGCGAGGGATGGCGGGCGACAAACGCCGGCGAGGCGCAGAGGATACGATGATTGCTGGCAAGCTGGCGGGCTATCAGGTTGGGCGCAATATCGTCGCCGACGCGAATATCCAGATCGACCCCTTCATTAGCCAAATCTACCAGCCGGTCGGCGACGTCGAAACGGATCTCCAGCTGCGGGTAGCGGCGGGCCAGCTCGGAGAGCGCCGGCGCGACCACCCGCCGACCAAAGCCAAAGCTGCTGATGATCCGCAGCGTTCCCTGCGGCACCTGCCGCACATCGGAGAGCTCATCCATCATCTGGTCGACATCCTGCAGAATGCGCTGCCCCCATTCGTAGATGCGCTCGCCCTCTTCGGTGATAGCCACTCGCCGGGTAGTGCGGTGCAGCAGCTGGACGTTAAGGGTTTGCTCCAGCAGCGATACGCGTTTGCTGACAAATGCCGGAGAGACGCCGAGCTCTTCCGCAGCGGCGGCAAAACCGGCGCGGCGGGCTACCAGCATAAAGACGCGTAAGTCGTTCAGCAGCGGAAGATTATTCATGATTCGTGTTTTATGTTTCACCAGTTGACGGGATTAATTATGAATTAGTCAATTATAGGATAGAGATGAAGTCAATTTTCCTTACCTCAAACTGAGAATAACGATGAATAAAACCTTACGTATTGCCGCCATCCCCGGCGATGGCATCGGTAAAGAAGTGCTGCCGGAAGGGGTGCGCGTACTGCAGGCCGCCGCCGAACGCTGGGGGCTGGCGTTAAGCTTCGAGCACTTCGAGTGGGCCAGCTGCGATTATTACGCCCAAAACGGCACTATGATGCCCGAGGACTGGCACGCGCAGCTGAAAGGCTTTGATGCGATCTATTTCGGCGCGGTCGGCTGGCCGGATATCGTCCCGGATCATATCTCCCTCTGGGGCTCGTTGCTGAAGTTCCGCCGCGAATTCGACCAGTACGTCAACCTGCGTCCGGTGCGCCTGTTCCCCGGCGTCCCCTGCCCGCTGGCGGGTAAACAGCCCGGCGATATCGATTTCTACGTGGTTCGTGAAAACACCGAAGGGGAGTATTCCGCTCTTGGCGGCCATGTGAATCCGGGAACCGAACATGAAGTGGTGATTCAGGAGTCGGTGTTTACCCGCCGCGGCGTTGACCGCATCCTGCGCTACGCTTTTGAGCTGGCGCAAAGCCGCCCGCGCAGAACCCTGACCTCGGCGACCAAATCTAACGGCCTCGCCATCAGCATGCCCTTCTGGGACCAGCGCGTCGAAGCGATGGCGCAGCAATACCCGGAGGTGAAATGGGATAAGCAGCATATTGATATTCTGTGCGCCCGTTTCGTGCTGCAGCCGGAGCGTTTTGACGTAGTGGTCGGCTCTAATCTGTTCGGCGATATCCTTTCCGATCTCGGCCCGGCCTGTACGGGCACCATCGGCATTGCCCCATCGGCAAACCTCAACCCGGATCGCACCTTTCCGTCGCTGTTTGAGGCGGTACACGGTTCGGCGCCGGATATCTACGGCAAAAATATCGCCAATCCGATTGCCACCATCTGGGCTGGCGCGATGATGCTCGACTTCCTCGGCAACGGTGACGCTCGCTACCAGGCCGCCCATGACGGCATTCTCGCGGCGATTGAGCAGACTATTGCCAGCGGACCAAAGACACCGGATATGAAAGGCACCGCCTCCACCCAGCAGGTGGGCGAGGCCATTTGTCGGGCTATTGTTGAACAAAAGTAGCGCCGCCTTCGGGAGAGTTTCATGCAGCTACGGATATGTCTCTGAAACATCGTGTTATGCAGCGATGCCCTGGCCCCCGCTGAAATCGGCGAACCGGAGGACCGAAGACAAGGGCTGGCCGCCAGGGATGGCGGACAGAGGCGAATCGAGACATTGATGTCGAGTTGAGCCGACCGCAGGCTGAGGGCCGGGAGGTGAGCGCAGTGCGCAGCACCGATTTCTTTGCGGGACCGCGGGGATTGTAAAGGGGGAGACGGTTTTCTCCCCCTTTACCCGTTCACGTTCGACGGAAATACATTTTCTGCCGAATAGCGGTGAACGGAATACGTATACATTCCCGGAGGCACCGGGCCCGGATATCCCGGGTCGCGGCGTAAACGCCTTACCCGGGCTACCGCCCCGCAGATCGCTGGAAGCCCGTAGCCCCGGTAAGCGCAAGCGCCACCGGGGAGATTCTCCAGACCGAATTACAGCTCCAGCTCGCGCTGCAGCAGCGCCGCGATCGCCTCGCAGCTCTGCGCCGTCACCAGCGATTGCCGGAACTCTTCATGCATAATGCGCCGCGCCAGCCGCGAGAAAATACGCATATGCTGATCCCCCGCCGAATGCTTATTAAGCGTCAGCATAATCACAAACTGCGCCTCGTCGTCGCCCCACGCTACCGGCTGCGCCAGACGGGCGACGCTGATGGTCGACTGCTCGATATGCTCAGATTTACTGTGTGGAATGGCGAAGCTAAAGCCTAAACCGGTAGAGAACACCGCTTCGCGAGCCCACAGATCGGCTTCCAGCTTACGCGGATAGCGGCAGCGCCCGGCCAGCAGCAGATTATCAGTCATGCCCTTAATGACCTCCTCTTTGCTACGCCAGTCGCTGTTCAGCGTAATGCACTGCGGAGTAATCAGCGGCGCGTCCTGCTGGGTCATGCGGAACTGGGCAAGCAGATGTTCTACCTCTAATGAAGTACGGCACTGCATCGCCTGGTTAAGCAGCTGACGGCAGGCGCGGCTGTCAAGCTGCGCCAGACGCGCCTTGGTTGCCGGAATCGACGGCGCGCTCATGCTCAACTCATCCAGCCCCAGCCCCACCAGCAGCGGCAGCACCGAACCTTTAGCCCCCAGCTCGCCGCACAGGCCAATCCATTTCCCCTGACGATGCACCGCCTGAACCGCGTAATCCAGCGCGCGCAGAAAAGCCGGATTGAGGCTGTTGTAGTGGCGCGTCACCCTGGCGTTATCGCGATCCACCGCCAGCAGGTACTGGGTCAGGTCGTTGCTGCCGATACTAAAGAAATCAATCTCTTCGCAGCACTGATCGATGATAAACATCACCGACGGCACCTCAAGCATAATGCCCAGCGGGATCTTTTCATCAAACGGGATATGTTCGCTGCGCAGCGACTGTTTAGCATCCGCCAACTGCTCTTTGACCCATAAGATCTCTTCCATCGAGGAGATCATCGGGATCATGATTTTCAGCGCGCCGTGCGCGGAAGCGCGCAGAATCGCCCGCAGCTGAGTGCGGAACAGCGCCTGATACTCCTCATAAATACGCACCGCCCGGTAGCCGAGGAACGGGTTATTCTCCGCCGGGATGTTGAGGTAGGCCACCGGCTTGTCGCCGCCGATATCCATGGTGCGGATGATAATGCTGCGCCCGTTGGCCGGCTCCAGCGCCTGGCAAAAGAGGTTATACAGCTCGTTTTCCGACGGCGCGCTGGGCCTGTCCATGTAGAGCATCTCGGTGCGGAACAGTCCTACCGACTGCGCGCCGTTGTTGAAGGCCGCCGCCGCCTCTACCGAATGGGCGATGTTGGCCGCCACCTCCAGACGAATACCGTCTTCCGTTCGACCCTCTTTATCCAGCCAGGCCTGCTGCTGGCGGCGGATTTGCGCCTGTACCCAGGCTTCCTGCTGATAGTAGCGCGCCACCGCTTCATCGGGATTCACCACCACCAGCCCGGCGTTACCGTCAATCTGTACCCGGCGATCGACCCACGGCAGCAGCGCCTCCATATCGACGTCCACCAGGGTAGGAATATTGAACGAACGCGCGAGGATCACCGTATGTGAAGTGGTGCCGCCGCTGCGCAGCAGCAGGCCTTTAAGCAGCGTTTTATCCAGTTCAAGAAACTGGCTGGGGGTGAGTTCATCGGCGAGGCAGATGGCCTCTTCGGTCAGCTTACCCGGTGCCGGGAAACGATCCTCACCGTAGATATGCTGCAGAAGCTGGAAGCACACATCGCGCACGTCCAGCACCCGCTCCTGCAAATAGCTATTGCCGGAAGCGCTGAACTGGGCGCAAAAATGTTCGCCGGTCGCGACCACCGCCTCAGCGCAGCTCAGACCGTTCAACAGCCCGTCCAGCAGATGCTGGCGCAGCGAGGCGTCGGTGGCCAGAGAGCGATGCGCCTCAAGGATCGCGCTGGCGGTACCGTCGTTATCCAGCAGGCGGAACTCAATATTTTTCACCAGCAGGGTCAGACCCCTGTCCAGCGCCGCCTGTTCCTGTTCGATTGCGCCCGCTGCAGGCAGCGCGCCTGAATCGCGCAGGTCGAGGGACTTAAGATGGGTGAGCCTGCCGCCCGCGCTGCCGGCGCAGACCGGCAGCGCGTGAAACAGGGTAGGATTAAGACGCGAGAGGGATTCAGGAACCGGCTGAACGGCCATTTGCTCCGCCGCCGGCAGCGGCGCATCGCAGTGCGGGAACTCGTCGGTGATGAACGCCGTCAGCGCGTTAAACGCCTGCTGTTCATCTTCACCGCTGACAACAAGCTGGCAGCGGTCGCCCTTTAAGGTATTGGTGCCAATAATCCCCAGCGCGCTTTTGGCGTTTCCGCGTCCTTCTGTGCGGGTGTTTACCCATTCGACTGAAGATGAAAAAGTATTGCACAGCGTTTCTACCAGGCTTGCCGGACGCGCATGTACGCCGTTGGGCAAATCACATATGAATTCAATTACCAGAGCCATCGCCTTCCTCCTGAATAATGCGTATTAGCCAAAAGGTAAAGAAAGAAGCCGCCCGCCACTACACGATAAAAGTGGTAATTACTGGATAATTGTATGGCTGAATCTTTTTTATGCTCGTGGTCACAAATCGCCTCGTGAAGGGCGTCAAAAACCCACCAGAACTAAGATTTGAGGTGGATCGCAATTTTCTCCTCGCCTTACAAATATCCAGTAAATGCACTTTTTCTCTACTATTTTATGCGCCGCCCTTTTTCTAATGTTGAGACATCAACTCAGTCACGGGCCACGCAGCGCTCAGGAGAAAAACAATGAACGAACTGGTGCAAATATTAAAAAATACCCGCCAGCACCTCATGACCGGGGTTTCACATATGATCCCGTTTGTCGTGTCCGGTGGGATCTTGCTGGCAGTCTCCGTCATGTTGTACGGCAAGGGCGCGGTGCCCGATGCCGCCACCGACCCTAACCTGAAAAAACTGTTTGATATCGGCGTCGCCGGTCTGACGCTAATGGTGCCATTTCTGGCGGCCTATATTGGCTACTCCATCTCCGACCGCGCGGCGCTGGCCCCCTGCGCCATCGGCGCCTGGGTCGGCAACAGCTTCGGCGCCGGTTTCTTCGGCGCGCTGATTGCCGGGATCATTGGCGGGCTGGTGGTTTACTACCTGAAGAAAATCCCGGTGCACAAGGTGCTGCGCTCGGTGATGCCCATCTTCGTTATCCCGATTATCGGCACCTTTATAACCGCCGGGATCATGATGTGGGGTCTCGGCGAGCCGATTGGCGCGCTGACCGCCAGTCTGACCGGCTGGCTGCAGGGCATGCGCGAAGGCAGCATCGTTATTCTCGCCATCATTATGGGCCTGATGCTGGCCTTCGACATGGGCGGTCCGGTGAATAAAGTCGCCTACGCCTTCATGCTGATTTGCGTTTCTCAGGGCGTTTACAGCGTAGTGGCCATCGCCGCCGTCGGTATCGCCGTGCCGCCGCTGGGCATGGGCCTGGCAACGCTGATTGGGCGTAAATATTTCTCCGCGGAAGAGCGCGAAACCGGGAAAGCCGCGCTGGTGATGGGCTGCGTTGGCGTGACCGAAGGCGCGATCCCCTTCGCCGCCGCCGACCCGCTGCGCGTTATCCCGGCCAATATGATCGGCGCCGCCGCCGGCTGCGTCACCGCCGCGCTGCTCGGCGCCCAGTGCTACGCCGGCTGGGGCGGGCTCATCGTTCTGCCGGTCGTCGAAGGTAAAGGCGGGTTTGTTGCCGGTCTGGCGGTCGGCGCCATCGTCAGCGCCGCCTGCGTCATTCTGCTCAAAGCCCTGGCGAAAAAGAAAACGTCAGACGCCAAAGCCGATGACGAGATGGATCTTGATTTCGAAATTAACTGAAACAGTGGAAGGAATATCGTATGACCAAAATTATCGCCGTTACCGCTTGCCCCTCTGGCGTTGCCCATACCTATATGGCCGCCGAATCGCTGGAGAGCGCCGCTAAAGCCAAAGGCTGGCAGGTCAAAGTCGAGACTCAGGGCTCCATCGGCATTGAGAACGAGCTGACCGCAGAAGACGTCGCCAGCGCCGATATGGTGATTCTGACCAAAGATATCGGCATTAAGTTTGAAGAACGCTTTGCCGGTAAAACCATCGTGCGCGTCAACATCAGTGATGCCGTGAAGCGCGCCGAAGCCATTATGAACAAAATCGACAGCCACCTTTCACAGAATGCCTGACTGAATGCCCGGGGCGCGCCCTGCGCCCCGCAAAATAACATGGAGTTTGTCATGACCAATCGCACTCAACGCTTAAAAGATCGTCTGTTCGCCAACCCGCGCGAAATCTCACTCGAGCGGGCGCTGCTCTACACCGCCAGCCATAAACAGACGGAGGGTGAGCCGGTAATGATCCGCCGGGCGAAAGCGACCGCATGGATCCTCGATCATGTGCAGATTTCGATTCGTGATGATGAACTGATTGCCGGCAACCGGACCATCAAGCCGCGCGCCGGAATTATGTCCCCGGAGATGGACCCCTACTGGCTGCTCAAGGAGCTGGACCAGTTCCCGACCCGCCCGCAGGACCGTTTCAATATCAGCGAAGAAGACAAGCGCATCTATCGCGAAGAGCTGTTCCCCTACTGGGAAAATCGCTCGATGAAGGACTTCATCAACGCCCAGATGACCGATGAAGTCAAAAACGCCGTCAGCACGCAGATTTTTAGCGTCAACCAGACCGATAAGGGCCAGGGACATATCATTATCGACTACCCTCGCCTGCTGGAAAACGGCCTCGCCGCGCTGGTGACGGAGATTAAGGCGGTGCGTCAGCAGCACCCGCAGAACAGTTTTTATCAGGCGGTGCTGATCCTGCTGGAAGCCTCCCAGCGCCATATTCTGCGCTATGCGGCCCTTGCCGATGAAATGGCCGCCGATTGTGCTGATGAACAGCGGCGCAAAGAGCTGGAGACCATCGCCAACATCTCCCGCCATAATGCGGTACACCGCCCGGAAGATTTCTGGCAGGCCTGCCAGCTCTTCTGGTATATGAACATCATTTTGCAGTATGAATCCAACGCCAGCTCCATCTCGCTGGGACGCTTTGACCAGTACATGCTGCCGTACTATCAGGCTTCGCTGAATCGCGGCCAGGATCCGCAGTTTCTTCAGGAGCTGCTGGAGTCGCTGTGGGTGAAGTGCAACGATATCGTTCTGCTGCGCTCCACCAGCAGCGCGCGCTACTTTGCAGGCTTCCCGACCGGCTATACCGCGCTGCTCGGCGGCCTGACCGAGACCGGACGCAGCGCGGTTAATATTTTGTCGTTTCTGTCCCTCGACGCCTACCAGAACGTTCGACTGCCGCAGCCGAACCTTGGCGTACGCGTCAACGAACTCATCGATCGTCCTTTCCTGCGCAAAACCGCCGAGACCATTCGCCTCGGTACCGGCATTCCGCAAATCTTTAATGATGAAGTGGTGATCCCGGCATTTCTCAACCGCGGCGTATCGCTGGAGGACGCGCGGGATTATTCGGTGGTTGGCTGCGTTGAGCTGTCGATCCCGGGGCGCACCTACGGCCTGCACGATATCGCCATGTTTAACCTGCTGAAGGTGATGGAAATCGTGATGCTGGAAAACGAAAGCAATCCTGATATCACCTGGGATGGGCTGATTAACCAGATCCGCGACAAGATTCGCTATTACATTAAGCTGATGGTGGAAGGCAGCAACATTTGCGATATCGGCCACCGCGACTGGGCGCCGGTTCCCCTGCTCTCTTCTTTTATTGAGGATTGCGTACAGCACGGCCAGGATATTACCGCAGGCGGCGCGCGCTATAACTTCTCCGGGGTCCAGGGCATCGGCATTGCTAACCTCAGCGACTCGCTGCACGCGCTAAAAGGGATGGTTTTTGAGCAGAAACGGCTCAGCTTCGCTGAACTTATCGCAGTGCTGAAAGCCAATTTCCAGACGCCGGAAGGGGAAAAAATTCGCGCTCGCCTGATCAACCGCTTCGAGAAATACGGCAACGATATTGACGAAGTGGACAACATCAGCGCCGATCTACTGCGCTTTTACTGCAAAGAGGTAGAACAATACCAGAACCCGCGCGGCGGTCAGTTTACGCCGGGTTCCTATACCGTCTCTGCCCACGTGCCGCTCGGTTCGGTCGTCGGCGCCACCCCGGACGGACGCCTGGCGGGAGAACAGCTGGCGGACGGCGGGCTGTCGCCGATGCTCGGCCAGGACGTTCAGGGACCGACCGCGGTGCTCAAGTCGGTCAGCAAGCTGGATAACTTTCTGCTCTCCAACGGTACGCTGCTGAACGTCAAATTCACCCCGGCAACGCTTGCCGGCGACAGCGGCCTGAATAAGCTGGCCGACTTCCTGCAGGCATTCACCAGGCTGAGGCTACAGCATATTCAGTTCAACGTGGTCAACGCCGATACGCTGCGCGAAGCCCAGCAGCGGCCGCAGGATTTTACCGGTCTGGTGGTGCGCGTTGCGGGTTACAGCGCCTTTTTCGTTGAGCTGTCGCAGGAGATTCAGGATGACATTATCCGCCGCACCGCGCATCAGCTGTGAGGTCATGGAAACGCGCGCCGATAAGGCGCGCATTTTTAACATCCAGCGCTACTCTTTGAATGACGGTCAGGGGATCCGCACCGTGGTGTTTTTTAAGGGCTGCCCGCATACCTGTCCGTGGTGCGCTAATCCGGAGTCGATCTCGCCGAAAATTCAGACCGTACGCCGGGAGAGCAAGTGCCTGCGCTGCTCGCGCTGCCAGCAGGACGTGGTCGAGTGCCCCTCCGGCGCGTGGGAGCAGATTGGCCGCGACGTTACCCTCGATCATCTGCTTAAAGAGGTGCTGAAGGATGAGATCTTCTTCCGCGCCTCGGGCGGCGGCGTGACCCTGTCGGGCGGCGAAGTCCTGATGCAGGCCGAATTTGCCGCGCGTTTTCTGCGCCGCTTGCGCGAATGGGGGATCAGAACGGCGATTGAAACAGCGGGCGATACCGCGTTCAGCCGCTTTTTTCCGCTGGCTCAGGCGTGCGACGAAGTGCTGTTCGACCTGAAAATCATGGATGAAACGCTGGCCCGGGAGCAGCTGCGGATGAATATGCCGCGGGTGCTGGATAACTTCACCCGTCTGGTCGAAGCCCAAATCCCGCTTATTCCCCGGGTGCCGCTGATTCCGGGATTTACGCTTAACGAAGAGAATTTCCGCCAGATCCTGGCGTTTTTGGCCCCCTTTAAGCTGCGCGAAATTCATCTTCTGCCGTTCCATCAGTTCGGCGAACCAAAATATCATTTACTGGGAAAAAAATGGTCGATGTCGATGATTAAGGCCCCTGCAGAATCTGAGATTCAGCCATTCAAGACGCTGGCCGAACGGGCCGGTTTTAGCGTGACCATTGGCGGATAACGCCTGGAGGATGCTATGGATTTCAATATCGTTGCCGTCACGGCCTGCGTCAGCGGCGTCGCTCACACTTATATGGCGGCCGAACGCCTGGAAAAGGTCGGCCACCATGAGAAATGGAATATCAAAATCGAAACCCAGGGCGCGCTGGGGGTTGAGAACAAAATTACCGCTGACGATATTGCCCATGCCGATGTCGTTCTGCTGGTGACGGATATTGAAATTGACGATGCCAGACGCTTCAACGGCATCCGCACCATTAAGACCAGCATCAAAACTTTTCTGCTGCAGCCGCAGCAGATTGTCGAAGCGGTTAAATGCATTATGAAAAAGCCGGTGGTTTATATTGAGATCCCTTGAGAGCGGGAAATCCCGGAGGCGGCGCGATGCGCCTGTCCGGGCTACCGGTGCTCAGCGATTTTGTAGCCCGGACAGGTGCGCAGCACCGCCTCCGGGAACACCGTGTTTCGGCAATTTAATTTACGCCACCCCCAGCAGCCATTTCTGCGCGGGGGTCAAACGGCTGGCGGTTTCCGGCGTCAGCCAGCGCTGCTGATCCTGCTGCGCGGTATCCGCTCTGTCGATATATAAGCCGTGCAGCACCCGCCTTCTGCTGCCGACGCGGTTGCGCGTCCCGCCGTGCCAGGCGTGGGCGTTATAAATCATCACGCTGCCCGCCGGCGCGGCGAACACCACTTCATCAGGATGCGCCAGCTCCGGGTCGTCCAGCACCTCTTCCGGCAGCTCCGGACGCAAATGGGTGCCGGGAATAATGCGCGGTGCGCCGTTTTCAGCGCTCAGGTCATCGATAGCCCATATCGTATTCACCAGATGTACTTTCGGAAAGTCAGGACGCGGTTTTTTCCAGTCCGCATGCAGCGGCTGATGGCCGCCGTTAAATAACGCTTCCCGCGCGTTCAGGCTGGAGACTTTAAAATCGCCCTGAAAAATATACCGGCAGGCGGAAAGTATCAGCGGGTGCGACCAGACCTTTTCCCAAATCACCCCTTTATTAATCAGGTTGGCAATGCGCGTGGCGGTCGCTTCCTGGTGGTGTTCAATGGCCAGACTGTCGCCCTCTCTCTCGACGATGGCGTCGATAAGCTCGCGCATCGCTGCCAGCCACTCCGCGTCCACCACGTTATGCACGACGGTGTAGCCCTGGGTATCCAGTTCCTGTTTCATTGTCGGGCTCAGCGCAACATTCGCCCCCAGCGCATCCAGATAAACCGCAGATTGTTGTTCCATATTTCTATTCCTTAACTTATCGATAACACAAAACAAACTCTAATCTGCACCGACCGGGAATACATGAGGCCAAAACTACGAAAAACTGGACAAGCGTACGCGAGGAAGAAAAGTGTGATGGCTATCAAAATCCAGCTTTTTTCCTCTTTCTGTAGGGCAAACATTCGCGACCCAGCCTGACACAGAACAAATCACCACTGATAAAATAGATTATAATCAACAAGATAATTGTTCTCTTCTAAGGCGTACGGAATGATTGACGATCTGGCGGATATTTTAAATCGTTTAGTAAATCAGAAAGATAATCTGCACGTCAGATTCCCCGACCCGGATATCTCCGAGCCTGCGCTGGCGTTTAAAGTGCCCTTTCCGCGGCTGGAAATTGTGCTTGAGGGTGAACTTAAGGAGAGCGGGCTGCCGCTATCGGAGACGATGCTCTCCGCCTCGCAGGTGCTCTACGTTCAGGCGGGCAAGTGGACGCTGCCGGAGTGGACCGGGCCGGCATCGACGTTAAGCATCCTCTTTGGCCGCCAGAAGCTCGGATTCTGCGTTCAGTACTGGGACGGCAAGCAGCTGCGCACGGAAAAGCAGAACGTTGCCCGCCTCGGGCCGCGCGTCGGCTCCTATCTGCTGCTATCGCTTAATGAAATCTGCCTGCAGCCGGATGCGGTGACCGCCAGGCTGGTGGTCGCGGCCCTGTTAAGCCACTGCCTTGAGCAGTTGGTGGGGCTGGAGATGCGCGTCAGCCGCAGTCGCGATCTGTTTCTGGCGGTGCAGGACTATCTCGAAGAGCATCTCAGCCAGCCCCTGACCCGCGAGTCGGTGGCGAAACGCTTTCATATTACGCCCAATTACCTGTCGCATATTTTCCAGAAATCCGGCTCCGTCGGTTTTAATGAGTTTCTCACCCGCGTACGCCTGGAAAAGGCCAAAAAGCTGCTGCGCGGCTACGATCTCAAGGTAAAAGAGATCGCCCACAACTGCGGGTTCGTCGACAGCAACTATTTTTGCCGGGTGTTTAAACGCTACACCGAGCGTTCGCCATCAGAATATCGTCGCCACTGCCGCAGCGCGCAGCAGGGTTGACTCAGACGGCCCACTCGACCCGCCCGCGACCGTTATTTTTGGCCTTATAGAGGGCGTCATCGACCTTTTTAATGAACAGGTTTTGCGGTTCCCCTTTGTTACGCAGACCAACGCCGATACTGATCGACAGCGGATAGTCGTGGTTGATCAGGATCGCCCGGGCGTTTTGCAGAATAGCTTGCGCCAGTTCATCCACTTCCTGCGCCGTCATTCCGTCGACAATAATGGCAAACTCTTCGCCGCCAATCCTCGAAGGCAGCACCTTATCGCTGGTGAGCTTAGCCAGCTGCTTACCGAGAGCAAAGAGGACTTCGTCCCCCACCAGATGGCCCCAGGTGTCATTAATTTTCTTGAAGTAATCGATATCGACAATCATTAGCCCCAGCCTGCGTCCCTCCTTCTCGCGGATGGTGTCGATAAAGAAGCGACGATTAGGCAGTTGGGTCAGCTCATCCTTTAATGATTGGGAACGCGCATCAACGTACAGCAGATTGATGCGCTCAATAATTTTGTAGACCCCGACTGCGCTCAGCAGCATGCCGGACAGGCGCAGCAGATCTTCGCAGTAGTACCCCATCCAGCGCGGCTGGTGAAAGATTTCATCCATCAGATCGAACGTACCGCCGGCAATCCACAGCAGCAGTCCGTAGCGTACCCAGTTAACCGCCACGTGATTCATGCGCACTTTGGTGGAGCTCCAGAGCATAAACAGCAGAAATAGCAGCGCCAGCAGATCGATATACATTCCGGGATTAATCAAAATTTCGCGCCACGGCCCCAGCGGCGACGAGATATACGCGCACAGTCCGGTCACGGCGACGATCGCCAGCAGCGCCGGTAGAATATGGGTGCGGGAGATTGAAGATGAGGGTTGAATATGGATGTTTTTCTCGCGTTCGGGCATGGTCAGGTCTCTTAACAGCGCGGCTTGCCAGACTTTTAGCATAACAGCGCAGAGCGATTGAGCGAACTTTAAAGGCGCGCAGCCTGACGATGCGCAGCAGCGAGCAGAAGAGAGTGGACTGACCCCGCGGAATGTTCCAACCTACTACCAATCCATGGCGACGAAGTCAGTGGCGCGAATAATAAAGAGTTAACGCTACGAGGATGTGGCAATCGGTGCTGGGGGAAAGGCCTTTTCTGGACTCCGGGAGCGGTCTTCCATTTTTAGCCCGATGGCCGATGCTGAAGGGGCTGACTCTGCTATGCAAACAAGGCAGTACTGATGCAGTTTATAACGCTCTGGTCCGCCGCAGACTCAGCCTCAAGGCTATCTCGAACTATCAGCTTCAACGTTAACGCTGACGTTCAGTCTCTTCGCCTCCATGGTTATTATCTTCCGGGCAAGGGCCCTGTCGCCGCCGTGCACCCGATCTATCAGCGCCTGGACGATTGTCATCATAAGAAAGTGCTGATTAGCCGGACAGAAATCGGTCATATCAATCCCGCAATCCGCCAGCTGCTGGTGCGCATCGCGCTCTGTCTGCGCAATAAGGTCAGTCACTTGCTCTTTCATTTGTTCGACGCGCGCAAAAACCACGCGATTAATGATTTCGATTTGCTCAGGTGTAAAATTTTTGTCCATTATAATGCTCTCATCACAGTCTGAAGTAATTAATCAGCCAACCAGCCTCAACCCTTTCGCCACCACTCTTTTGAACTCTTCACAATGAACAGGCTCCGGCTGCGTGCAGCGCGCTGCGTGCTTCAGCCCGCGGCTTAACAGCTGCAGCTTGCGCACGGTGGCATCAATCTCTTTCGCCCGCTGGAGGAGCAGCCCCCGGTTAATCGTGACCCCGGCTTGCGAACCAAACATCGCGGCAAGTTCATCCAGCGTAAACCCTGCCGCCTGCCCCAACGTAATGAGCTGCAGTTTATTGAGCACATTTTGGTGATATTGCCGTCGTAAACCGTTACGGCCAACAGGCTGAATTAATCCTTTTTTTTCGTAATAACGCAGCGCGGAGGGATTTATGCCAGAAAGATCGGCAATTTCCCGGATATCGAGGGCTTTCATGGTTGACTTAAACCTCGCTTCAAGTTGCACACTGGCTACCAGCCTGACATGCATTGGAAAAGGAGTACACCCTGGAGACGATGATGGTAGTAAAAACGGTCATAACGGGTATTGGCGCGACGCTGATAATGGATCTCTGGTCATTCGGCCAAAAATACCTGCTCAAGCTGCCGCCGCTAAACTATGCGCTGGTGGGTCGCTGGATTGCATGGCTTTTCAGAGGAAAGCTTTGCCATAATACCATCGCTTCCACGCCGGCATTGCGTGGAGAGAGCGTTATCGGCTGGGTGTTTCACTACCTGACCGGGGCCATTTTTGCTTTTGTCCCGCTGGCATTGAACGGAACCGTCTGGTTAAACGAGCCGACGCTGACGGCAGGCCTGCTGGCAGGCGTGCTAACGTTATTTGCGCCGTTCTTGATTCTTCAACCCGCATTGGGCTTCGGCATTGCGGCGTCACAAACACCTCGCCCGTGGCTGGCTCGCTTGCTGAGCGTGCTTACGCACCTGGCCTGGGGATGCGGACTTTATATCACGGCTATGGTTAGCAGAGCATGAGGCCAGGGCGCTTTTCCGCTCAGCTTTGACGACGATGAAACTTGACGTTAAGCCAGCGGGCAAAAGCCAGAATCCTTTTTTCAAAGTCGGCCAGGTCTCCCTGAGGTTCATGACTCACTGCCAGCAGGTAATCCATGTCATCAGCTTTTTCAGGATAGCGGGCAATGAGCTTACCATGGTGCTCAGCAAGGGTGTCCGGCCAGTCTTTGTCGTACTCACTACGCAGGATACTGGTTGCGCGGATGATTTTGCGTGCGGCAGCGCGCTGCAGCTGTAACCCTTCATTCTTATCCGCGGATGAGCGTATTTGTGCCATGAATTTTTCCAGTACCGGCAGGAAATCCCCATTTAGGGCAACGGCGATAGCTTTTGCCGGTTTAAAGGGAGCAAACCGGCGGCTCAGATCTTCGCCGTACACGCAGACGCAATGATGTTTAAGCCAGTATCCCCAGCTCAGCGTATGATCCGGGTGCAGGACTTGCGGCAGCACACCGCAATCAAAATCGATTTTACTGACAACCGGATAGCTCTTTTCCAGTTCACGCTTAATCTCAGCGAGCCGCGCCGCTGTGGCCCGATCGGGGCGATCGTGGAATATCACGCTCATGTCGAGATCGGACTTGTCGGGCGTTGCTCGTCCTTGCGCCACGCTACCGTAAACATAAAGGCTATGCATCAGTTCAGGGAAGCACCGGGTTAGCGTTGCCACGACCCCGTCCACTACGCGGGCGAATTCGGGCTGCATTGCGTTCACTATTGGCAGGGCAATGTCGCCATTGCGATCGACAGCCATTCTTTCTCCTGTTTACTGACGGTATGCCCGCAACAACCTGCGGGCAGTACGTTGGCGCCTGACGGGCAAACAATATTATCTCGCGTTCGCCTTTCGCGCTTACCCAACGGGCTGCATTAATCAATAACCGCGATCCTCATTCAGCTTAGCCGGAGTGCGTGAGCGATCGCTGGCGCGCATTGCCGCATAGAGGGAGCATAGCTCCTGCAGGCTTTTGGTTCCCATACGCTTCATCAGCCGGGTACGCTGGACGCTGACCGTAGAGGGGCTAACCCCACGGATACGGGCAATATCATCCAGGGAATGGCCGCGCAAACTGAGCCGCATAATCTGTCGCTCCGCATGGGTAAAATTCAACCTGGTGGGCAAATAGGCCACGCTTTGGTTCTGCGCCGAGAACAGGCGCATCACCCTTAACGCCTGATGCAGCTCGTCTACCGTCAACCGCTCAGCTAAACAGAGCTTTAACAGGCCCGGAAACAGGCAGTTGATCGCCTCAAAATGGCGTTCGGAGGTGATGAAGATGGCGTAGTGCTCCGGCGGGTGGCGGAAGAAAAGAGCATAGATCTCCTGAATATCCATCCCATGGGTGACGTACATGCAGGCCGCATCGCTCTCTGCCTCCGTTCCCGCCTCATCGCTAAGCGCCTGCAGTATCTTTTCTACTCCATAAATAAATACACGATCCTTTCCATAAATGGTCATCTTGTAGCCCCGAGGTCACCGTCTTTTATTATCCTTCCACATGGACGTGTTTTTGTGAGTGTTATGTCGTCAGTCAGGCAGATCAATACCGCGAACCTATCCGTTTAGCTTTCGTTTAACTAAAGCACATCGCAAACATTAGCCCCGATTTAACCATTGATGCCGCCGGAGTATTTTTTAATTTTTAACAAAATAGACCCTTAAAAATATAGGAATAAGATTACCGTTAATTCAATTAAAGCCGTATATAGACCAAAAGAAAAAACACCAAAAATACCACAAACCCATGATTATAAATGTTAATTTTCTTTAGGATTATCTTTATAAATGTCATAAAAATTATTTAATCACTCTTTTAAATATTCAGATCTTGATCTCAAAACATCATTTCATTTTGTGTAAAAGTTATTTTCAATAAAATCACAAGCAGTACAAACTCGTCATCCCCGGGGAATAAAGAATAATGTGTGGTGAATCCCCCTAAGCGGCGGGGTCATGCTGAATAGAGGAATACCCTCATCGACGTTTCGTTTTTATAGACGGATCAGGAAGTCAGCGCCTGATTCACCGGGAGGCACCCGGCACCACACAACCATTTAAAAATTTCATTTGTATCGTTCTGCCTGCTTTACGGCAGTTCATTTCTTGTACCTTTGGAAAATAAAAAAAGTAGAGGCACCCTATGTTTCGCTCATTATTATTAGTCACAATTCCTTTCATCAGTATTGCTGCTCACGCGGTGACCTTTGATTATCGTCATGAAACGAATGACAAAGCCGGGAACAATCATAAAGATCGTCTGTTGATGTCTCACCGTTTTGCCAATGGCTTTGGCTTATCGCTGGAAGGAAAATGGAAAGGTTCGCAAGATAAGAATAAAGCCTATGATGAAACCGTGAGTAACGGCACCGAAGTGGTGGCAAGCTATGTGCATAAAATAAATAAGACCTTCCAGATTGAGCCCGGCTTCTCTCTGGATACCAGTTCGTCCTCAAATAACTATCGGCCCTATCTGCGCGGTAAAGCGAATCTGACCGACGATCTCAGCGCCTCATTGCGCTATCGCCCTTACTACAAGCGCAATTCAGGCAATATTGGCACGTCTAAAGACACCTCGGAGAACGGCTATAATCTGACCAGCGTTATTTCCTGGAAATTCCTCAAAGATTATCAACTGGATTATGAGCTGGACTATAAAAAAGCCAACTCCGCCGGGGTTATTTTAGCGGATAACGAAAGCTATGACTGGACCCATGATTTTAAGCTGACCTATAAATTTGATAAAAACTGGTCTCCTTATATGGCCATCGGCAACGTTTCCGGTAGTAAATCCACCGATGAACGCCAAACGCGCTATCGCGTTGGCGTGAAATATTCCTTCTGATAACGTCCTGTCAGTCAGATAAAAAATAAATAAGGGTTTAATTAAACCCTTATTTTCATTAAGAGGAAAATAATGAAGATTGCAAAAATCACCCTGGCATTGGGCGTTCTGAGTCTCTTCTCACTGAATGCGGGTGCCCAGGAGAACGAGCGCCTGAGCAGCGTAAAGCAGTTCGCCGACGTCGTGCTGGACAAAGCAAGCGATCGGTACGGGCATCACTCTCCCCTGCTGGCTAATGGCGTGGACCCACGCACCGGCAAACAAATGGAATGGGTATTTCCGGACGGTAAAGTGACCGTGCTGTCGAACTTCTCTGCCCAGCAAAACTTGATGCGGGTGCTGGTAGGGTTAAGCAACCTGACCGGCGAAACAAAATATAAACAGCGGGTCGCGGAGAATATACGCTACTACTTTGACCACTATCAGGATGCGAGCGGGCTGCTGCTATGGGGAGGGCATCGTTTTGTTGATTTAAAAACGCTGCAGCCTCAAGGCCCAAGTGAAAAAGAGCGGGTTCATGAACTTAAGAATGCCTATCCCTATTACGACATGATGTTTGCCGTCGATGACCAGGCGACCGCGCGCTTTATCAAGGCTTTCTGGAATGCCCATGTTTACGACTGGAAAACGCTGGAAACCAGCCGCCACGGGGAGTACGGCAAACCGATGGGCGCGCTCTGGCAAAGTGATTTTGTCCAACAGCCGCCCTTTTTCGCCACCAAAGGTCTGAGCTTTCTCAATGCCGGCAACGACCTGATCTACTCCGCATCGCTGCTGTATCAATACGATGGTGACGCTGGCGCACTGACGTGGGCAAAACGGCTGGCCGAACAGTACGTTCTGCCGCGAGATAAGAAGACCGGGCTGGGCGTATACCAGTTTACCCAACCGTTAAAACGCGCCGATACCAGCGATGACAGCGACACGCATTCGAAATACGGCGACCGCGCGCAGCGTCAGTTTGGCCCGGAACTGGGCCCGGACGCGCTGGAAGGCAATATGCTGCTTAAGGGCCGAACCAGTACGCTCTATTCAGAAAATGCGCTGATGCAGCTTGCCCTGGCAAAATCGCTCGGCAAAGACGGTGACGATCTCAAAAAATGGACTCTTGATGGCCTCAAGGCCTTCGCGACCTACGCTTACGATGAGCAGAATAATACCTTCCGCCCGATGCTGGCCAACGGCACGGATCTCTCCGACTACGCGTTAAAACGCGATGGCTATTATGGAAAAAAAGGGACGGTACTCAAAGCCTATCCGGCGGGAAATGAATTTCTTCTCTCCTATGCCCGCGCCTGGACGCTTGAACCGGATCATGCCATCTGGAAGGTCGCCCGCGGCATCGCGAAAGGCCAGGGGTTAGGCGATATCGGTGAACCCGGCGGCGCAAACCGCAGGCTGAATAGCCAAACGGAGAACCATCAGCCGTATGCGATTTTCGCGCTTATCGACCTGTGGCAGGCCACCGGGCTGCGGGATTATTTGACGCTGGCGGATCGCATCGGCGCGAACATCATCAACAAGCAGCGCCTCAACGGCTTTTTTGTCGATGATCCTGAGGCCGAATATGCCAGTATCGATAGTATCGCCCCCTATGCGCTTCTCGCCCTGGAAGCCGCCTTCCGCAACACGCCGGACGCGGTCGCTCCGTTCCTGAACGGCGCTGGATTCACGGAAGGCGCTTATCGGATGGCTGACGGAACCGTGCGCTACTCCACCCGAGATGACGAGCTGTTCAGGCTCAGACCCGGTGAGCAGCTGAAACCGAACGGCAAAAAATAAAACTGTGCCCCATCGCCAGCGGTGGGGGACCGTACCGCGACGGGACAGCCCGCGCAAGCACCGCGCCGGGCCGCCCGGCGCTTACTTCCCGGCATCCAGCGCCGTCACCGCGCGATAATAGGCCTCAATCGCCAGCGCCACATCGTCGGCGGTGACCGACTCGGCAGGATGATGACTGATGCCGCCTTTACAGCGGACAAAAAGCATCGCGGACGGCCAACGTTCAGCCATGGCGATAGCGTCATGCCCGGCGCCGCTCGGCAGGTTCAACGAACGCCCCTGCACCGCCTGCACCGCCTCGCTCAGTACCTGCTGCAATCCGCTATCGCAGGCGGTGGCGGCAATGCGGTAAAACTCTTCCGCGCTAAACTGCAGCTGGCGATGGGCGGCAATCGCCTGTGCCCCCGTCAGCAGCGTCTCGAGCAGCGCCTCGAGCGGCTGGTCGTGCGGTCCGCGAATATCCAGAGTCAGCGTAACGTCGCCGGGGATAACGTTAACCGCGCCGGGCGCGCAGCGCAGCGTGCCCACCGTGGCGACCAGGTTTCCGCCCTGTTCGCGGGTCAGAGACTCTATCTGCACCATCCACTCGGCGGCGGCGGCCAGCGCATCTTTCCGATGGCTCATCGGTACGGTCCCGGCGTGTCCCGCCTCGCCGGTAAAGCGGCAGTTCAGCCGACGCGCGCCGTTAATCGCTTCCACTACGCCTAAGGCCAGTCCTTCCTGCTCCAGGCACGGCCCCTGCTCGATATGCAGTTCCAGATACGCGGCGATCTCCTCCTGGCTGCGGGCGGCCAGGTGAATGCGCGCCGGATCCAGCCCGGCCAGCACCATCGCCTGCGCCACGCTGACGCCATCGGCATCGGTCTGCGCCAGCCAGCTCTCAGGCCAGGTACCGGTCAGCCCGCGGCTGCCAAGCAGCGTAATGCCGAAACGCGTCCCCTCTTCATCGCAAAAGCCGACAATCTCAATGGCTTTTTTCAGCCGTCGCCCCTGTTGATGCAGGCGATGCACTACCTCAATCGCCGCCAGGACGCCGAGCATACCGTCATAGCGCCCGGCGTTGCGCACCGTATCAAGATGCGACCCCAGCAGGATGGCCGGCGCGCCCTCCTGCTCACCCTCATAGCGACCGCAAATATTGCCGACGCTGTCCTGCCAGACGGTCATCCCGGCCTGGGTCATCCACAGCGCCGCCCGCTGGTTAGCCGCAAGATGCTGTGGAGAGAGATAAACCCGGGTCAGGGCGTCCGGCGTTTCGCTGATCGCCGCCAGCTCATCGGCGCGGGCCAACACCCTGGCCGCGGCCTGCTGCATATCCGCCTGCTGGCGTTGTGCTTGACTCATTGCGCGCTCTCGCTGCGATAGTGATCCCACGCGGCCTGCATCGCGGCGCCCTGAGTGGTCGGGAATTTGAGATAGTTAAGTACCGACTCCAGCGCGCTGAGCGTGGTCATCACGCAATCCTTACGCGCGTTGTAGCCCATGGTGCCGATACGCCACACTTTGCCGTGCAGCGGGCCGAACGAAGTGCCGATTTCAATGCCGAAATCTTCCAGCATCAACTTGCGTGCCTGGTCGCCGTTTATCCCCTGTGGGATGACGACGCCAAGCACGTTGTTCATCTTGTGTTTCAGGTCACCGAAGGTCTCCAGCCCCATCGCCTGAATGCCTTTTAGCAGCGCATCGCCGTGCAGCTTATGGCGGGCAATGCCGTTATCCAGCCCCTCCTGGAGGATCAGACGCGCGCATTCGCGGGCGCCGAACAGCGCGGTAGTGGCCTCGGTATGGTGGTTAAGGCGCTCCGGTCCCCAGTAGTCCATCACCATGCCGAGATCGAAATAGTTGGAGTAGATCATCTCCTCGTCGCCGTCGCGGTGGGCATCGGTGCGAATCCCTTCTTCGACGCATTTGCGGCGGCGAATCGCCTCCTCCATGCGCGCGCTGAGGGTAATCGGCGAGGTGCCGGACGGGCCGCCGAGGCATTTTTGCATCCCCGCCGAGACCGCGTCCAGCTGCCAGGCATCGGTTTCCAGCGGGTTGCCGCCCAGCGAAGCGGTGGCGTCGGTGTAAAACAGCACGTCGTAGCGGCGGCAGATCTCCCCCAGCTCCGCCAGCGGCTGCAGCATCGTAGTGGAGGTGTCGCCCTGCACCGTCAGCAGCAGGCGCGGACGAATACGTTTGATGGCATCCTCCACCTGGTCCGGAGTAAACACCTCACCCCACGGCACTTCAATGGTGTGCACTTCCGCCCGACAGCGGCGGGCGATTTCGCACAGCAGATGGCCGAAGCGGCCAAATACCGGCACCAGCACCTTGTCCCCCGGCCGAATAGCCGAAACCAGGATCGCCTCAATCCCGGCCCTTGAGGTTCCATCCACCAGCATCGTCCAGCGGTTTTCGGTACGAAATACGCCGCGGTAGAGCGCCATCACTTCGTTCATATAATGGGTCATCGCCGGGTCGTACTGGCCGATCAGCTGGCTCGACATGGCGCGCAGCACGCGCGGGTCGGCGTTAATCGGGCCTGGCCCCATCAGCAGACGCGCCGGCGGATTGAGTTGCGGAAACTGTGTCATGTCCATTTTTGATTCCTTATTGATTTAAGCCGCGCACGGATGAAATAAACTGCTTCAGTTCGCTGGTCTGCGGGTTAGCGAACAGCGTTTTGCTGTCCCCCTGCTCCCAGACGCGCCCCTGATGCATAAACACCACGCGGTCGCCCACTTCGCGGGCAAAATTCATTTCATGGGTCACGAGAATCAGCGTCATGCCCTCCGCCGCCAGCTGCTCCAGCACTTTAAGCACTTCGCCAACCAGCTCGGGATCCAGCGCCGAGGTGATCTCGTCACAGAGTAAAACTTTTGGCGACATCGCCAGCGCGCGGGCAATCGCCACGCGCTGCTGCTGACCGCCGGAAAGACTGGACGGGTAGTAATCCAGCCGGTCGCCAAGCCCGACCTTTTCCAGCATCCGCTGGGCCAGCTCCCGACACTCGGCGGCGCTCTTCTTCAGCACCCGACGCGGCGCCAGCATCACGTTTTCCAGCGCCGTCATATGCGGGAACAAGTTAAAGTTCTGGAACACCATGCCGATAGAGCGGCTGATCTCCCGCGCCTGCGAGTCGCGGTCGGTAATAGTCATCCCGCCGAGCTTAATGCTGCCATCCTGATAGCCTTCCAGGCCGTTGATGCAGCGCAGCAGCGTACTTTTGCCGGACCCGCTGCGGCCGATAATCGAGATCACTTCGCCCATATCGATATCCAGATCGACGCCCTTGAGCACGTGATTATCGCCGTAATACTTCTGCATCTGATTAATGGTGATGAGAGGCATTGAATTTGTTCTCCAGATAACGGCTGTAGCGGGACAGCGGATAACACAGAATGAAATAGCCCAGCGCCACCAGCGCGAAGACTTTAAACGGCTGATACGTCACGTTGGTCAGCATGGTGCCCGCTTTGGTCAGCTCAACGAAGCCGATAATCGACGCCAGCGCCGTGCCCTTAATCACCTGCACGGCAAACCCCACCGTCGGGGCGATGGCGATCCGCAGCGCCTGCGGCGCAACGACCCGATAGAGCGTCTGGCCAAAGCTCAGCCCCAGACAGCGCGATGCTTCCCACTGCCCTTTTGGCAGCGCGCGGATGCTGCCAAACCAGATATCGAGCAAAAACGCGCTGGTATACAGCGTCAGCGCCAGCGATGCCGCGGTCCAAGCCGAAACGTCGAGGCCGAACAGCGCCACGCCGAAAAAGGCAAGAAACAGCTGCATCAGCAGCGGCGTTCCCTGAAACAGCTCAACATAGCCGCGGATCAGGCGCTTTATCTGGCGCCCGCCGGTCATGCGCAGCAGCAGCAGCGGCAGCGTGACCAGCGCGCCGCCGAGAAACGCCACCAGCGACAGCAGCACCGTCCAGCGCCCGGCCAGCAGCAGATTGCGAACAATGTCCCAATCGGTAAAGGTGGTCATCATGCCTGCACCCCCAGCCATTTTCGTCCTGCCGCCATCAGCAGCTGGCGCATCGTTATCGACAGCACCAAATAAATTCCTGTCGTCACCAGGTAGACCTCAAAGCTGAGGAAGGTGCGCGACTGGATCAGGTTAGCGGCAAAGGTCAGCTCTTCATAAGAGACCTGCGACACTACCGACGAACCGAGCATGACGATGATGCACTGGCTCACCAGCGCCGGATAAATGCGCTGCAGCGCGGGCGGCAGAATCACCTGAATAAAGGTCTGCGTCCGGGTCAGCCCCAGCACGCGCCCTGCTTCCCACTGCCCCTTCGGCGTGACCTGAATACCGGCGCGCACGATCTCGGTACTGTAGGCCCCAAGATTGACCACCATCGCCAGCAGCGCGGCCTCGCCCGCCGTCATCTTTAGCCCCAGGTTCGGTAAGCCGAAGACGATAAAAAACAGCTGTACCACAAATGGCGTGTTGCGAATCAATTCGACATACCCGCCCCAAACCCGGCTGAACCACGTGGGCCGCCCGCTGCGGATGGCGGCGCCGAAGATGCCAATCGTCAGGCCACCGAGCGTCGCCAGCACCGTTAGCTGGATGGTCACCCACAGCCCCGCCAGCAGCTCCGGCCAGTGCGGCCAGAGCGCAGAGAAATGAAGTTGCTCCGTCATGCCCGGACCTTATGCGCCGAGGCTGGCAGGCAGCGGCGCTTTCAGCCATTTCTCGGAAAGGCCGTTGAGAGTGCCGTCTTTTACCCCCTGCTCAATCAGCGCATCCACTTTCGCCTTCAGGGCCGGTTGGTTCTTTTTCAGACCAATAAAGCACGGCGAATCTTTCAGCATAAAGCTCGGCACCGGCGCTTTATCGGCGTTCTGCCGGGCGATGGCCGCCACCACCAGGTTACCGGTAGCCACATACTGCACCTGACCGGAAAGGTACGCCGACAGCGTGGTGTTGTTGTCTTCGTAGCGCTTAATCTGCGCCTCTTTCGGCGCCACGCTGGTCAGCACCATGTCTTCCACCGCGCCGCGGGTTACGCCAACGCTTTTACCGCTCAGCGCCGCCGAGTCTTTCAGCTCAGCGCCTTTCGCGCCAAATACGCCGAGAAAGAACGGCGCGTAGGCCCGGCTAAAATCGATCACCTTCTCGCGCTCGGCGTTTTTACCCAGGCTGGAAATCACCAGATCTACCTTATCGGTTTGCAGATAAGGCACGCGATTGGCGCTGGTCACCGGTACCAGCTGCAGCTTGAGCTTCATCTCTTTGGCAAGATAGCGCGCCATATCGATGTCGTAGCCCTGCGGCTGAAGGTCGGTGCCCACCGAGCCAAACGGCGGGAAATCCTGCGGCACCGCAATGCGGATCACGCCGCGTTTTTCGATATCCTGCAGCTGGTCAGCTTTCGCCGCCGAGAGGTTGGTTAACAGACAAGCGGCCCCGGCCAGCGCGATCAACAGTTTCTTCATGATATTTACCCGTTACGTTAGCATGAAACAAAAGATTCTTTAAAGTCACTTTTGCAACTAATGTGCCAGATAAATTTATGCACTGCGCCATCGGCAACGCTTCGCTTAAAGGCCAGTAAAACAAGAGAAAGAGAAGAGTAAAGAGGAACCAGCGGCGCTGATTCCTGCATATTTCATTGCACCAAAACCATGCAAAGCACCACGCTGGCGCCCCATCATCGCTGTTCCAGCTCATCCAGCTGCTGGTAGAGCGTGGCAATATCGTGAATGCGCGGGCGACCTTTATCGAGAATTTCATGTAAAAAGGCGTTCGACAGCAGATTGATCAGGCTGTTGACCGACGCGTAGCTGTCGTAGGCCGACACGCTATCCAGCGGCGCGCAAAGCCGCCAGCGCGCCAGCGGAAACAGACCGTGGGCCTGCGGCTCGCACATCAGCAGCACCGGAATATCGCTGCTCTGTAGCTGCTGCAGCAGAGGGCGAATGATTCGCGGGCGGCGGCGGAATGCCATCACCACCACCAGGTCGTCGGCGCTGAGATCCACCAGTTCCTCGCTCAGGCTTTGTCCGGGCTGCGGCAGCACCAGTACCTGCCCGCGCGCCTGCAGTAGCTGCTGACGCAGATGCAGCGCCGCAGGATAAGCATTACGCATGCCGACAATCACAATACGCCGGGCGGCGACCAGCGCCTGAATCGCCTCGGCGAACTGCTGAACATCCAGCGCGTTAACCCATTGTGTCAGGTTGGCCATCTCCTGTTTATAGTGGCGCGCCAGCAGAGTATTGCCCTGTACCGCATCGCGATTGTCGGTCAGCGGCATACCGCTCTGGCGCAGGGTACGCAGCTCATCGCGCATATCCTTATACTTCTCATAGCCCAGGCGCTTAAACAGCCGGCTGACCGTGGCTTTTGACACGCCGCTAAGCTGCGCCAGCTCTGCGCTGTTGTAGCTAATCAGGTCATCAAAATGATCGAAAATAAAATCCGCCACCCGCTGCTCCTGCGGCGATAATGACGGGTACTGCTCTTTCAGGCGTTCATCAAGCTGTTGCATAAGACCTCTGTAACTTTCGTTTCACCGCATCATAACCGTATCCGCATTCATAATGTATGCCAGTCCCGCCAAAAAAAGCGCGTTGTCGGCAACAGGTGAAACTTTACGTTCAGATATGGAACAGCTTTTGCAACCCTCAGCGGACGAGTCGCTTAATTGAGGAAAATTCATGCAAAGTCATGTTGCCGCCCACGGGATGGCGGTCGCCCCCCATCATCTGGCCAGCCAAAGCGCGCTGGCGGTACTGCGCGAAGGCGGAAGCGCCATCGAAGCCATGGTTGCCGCCGCCGCGACCATTGCGGTGGTTTATCCGCATATGAACGGCCTCGGCGGCGATGGTTTCTGGCTTATCGTGCCGCCCGAGGGCGACCCCATCGCCATTGACGCCAGCGGCGCGGCGGGTTCGTTAGCGACGCCGCAGGCCTACGCCGGCCTCGCGCAGATCCCCCATCGCGGTCCGCAGGCGGCGCTGACCGTGGCGGGCACCGTCAGCGGCTGGGACGAAGCGCTTAAGGTGTCGCGCGAGTTAACCGGCGCGGCCCTGCCGCTCACGCGTCTGCTGGAAGATGCCATCGGCTACGCCGCGAACGGTATCCCGGTTACCGCGTCGCAGGCCAGCGCGAGCGCCGATAAATTCAGTGAACTGCGCGACCAGCCCGGCTTCGCTGAAACCTTTCTGGTGGACGGCCAGCCGCCGAAGGCCGGGAGCCGCTTTCTGCAGCCGGCGCTGGCGAACACCCTGCGCCGATTAACCGAAGAAGGCCTGGATAGCTTCTATCGCGGGCCGCTGGCGGAGCAGCTGGCCCGCGGGATGGAAAAGTACGGACTGCCCGTCACCCTTAGCGACCTGCAGCAGCATCGCGCTCGCCGCCCCCAGCCGCTCAGGCTGGCGCATCGACACGGCGAACTATGGAACCTCGCGCCGCCGACTCAGGGGCTGGTTTCGCTGGCGATCCTCGGCATCACCGACAGGCTGGCGATGGCCGACGCCGACGATGCGATGACCGTCCACCGTATTGTGGAGGCGACCAAGCTGGCCTTCGGTCTGCGCGACGCGCACATCACCGATCCGCGCCACCTTGATGTTGATATTCAGAGCCTGCTGACACCGGCGGCGCTGCAGCCGCTGGCGGATAACATCGACGACCAGCGGGCGGCTCCGTGGGGCGCAGGTAAAGGCCCGGGCGATACCGTCTGGATGGGGGTGATCGATAAAAGCGGGCTGGCGGTCTCCTTTATCCAAAGCCTGTACCACGAATTCGGCAGCGGCGTGGTGCTGCCGGAGAGCGGCATTGTCTGGCAGAACCGCGGGGCATCGTTCAGCCTCGACCCGAGCCACCTGCTGGCGCTGGCGCCCGGTAAACAGCCGTTTCACACCCTCAACCCGGCCGCAGCAAAGCTGAACGATGGCCGGGTGATGGTTTACGGCTCCATGGGCGGCGACGGCCAGCCGCAAACCCAGGCCGCTATCTTCACCCGCTACGTCATGCAAAACGCGCCGCTGCAGGAAAGCATCACCCGACCGCGCTGGCTGCTGGGGCGCACCTGGGGGCAGACTTCCGACTCGCTCAAGCTGGAGGGCCGCTTCAGCGCCGAAAGCGTTGACCGCCTGCGTCAGTTGGGGCACGAGGTTGAAGTGCTGGCCGATTTCAGCGAAGCCATGGGCCATGCGGGGGCGATTGTACGTCATCCCAACGGCCTGTTTGAGGGGGCCAGCGATCCGCGCAGCAACGGCTCCGCCGCCGGATATTAGGAGCTGATAATGACAACATCGCAGAACGAATGGGACGCCTGGCTCTCGCAAATGGAACAGCTGCTGGCGCTGGATCTGGACGATACGCGGCGCGCAGAACTCAGAGTGCAGTTTAGCCGCATTGCCGCCATGGCCGGGCCGTTGATGGCCTTTCCCCTCGACGAGCGCGTCGAAATCGCCGGAGTCTATAAAGCATGAAGCTGCCTGAAATGACCATTCACGAAATCCAGCGCGCGCTGGCCACCGGCGAACTCAGCGCCAAAGAGATTGCCCGCCACACCCTGGAGAATATCGCTCGCGTTAACCCGCAGATCAACGCCTGGACCCACGTCAGCGGAAAGCGCATGCTCGCTGAGGCGGAGAATATCGACACCCTGCGACGGGAAAAAAAGCCCCTGCCCGCACTGGCAGGCGTTCCCTACGCGGTGAAAAATCTGTTCGATGTCGCCGGCCATACCACTCTTGCCGGGGCGCAGCTGTTGAGCGATCGCCCTGCCGCCGTAGCCGACAGCTGGGCGGTGCGCCAGCTGCACAGCGCGGGCGCATTATTATCCGGCATGCTAAATATGGATGCCTACGCCTACGGTTTTACCACGGAAAACAGCCACTACGGGGCGACGCATAACCCGCACGATCTTTCGCGGATCGCCGGCGGCTCCTCGGGCGGGTCGGCAGCCGCAGTGGCCGCCGGGCTGGTGAATTTCTCGCTGGGCAGCGATACCAACGGCTCCATTCGCGTCCCGGCCTCGCTATGCGGGATCTTTGGCCTTAAGCCCACTTTTGGCCGCCTGTCGCGCTCCGGCAGTCATCCCTTTGTCGCCAGCCTTGACCATATCGGTCCTTTTGCCCGCAGCGTCGGCGATCTTGCGGCAGTTTACGATGCGCTGCAGGGGCGCGATCCGAGCGATGGTTTTCAGGCCGATAAAGCCAGCGAGCATACGGCTAATCTGCTGCCGCGTGGTCTCGATGGCCTGCGCTGCGCCGCGCTCGGCGGCTATTTTACGACATGGTGCGATGACGATGCCCGTGCGGCGGTTGCCAGCGTTGCCCACGCCCTTGAGGCGCATGAGGAGCTGATATTCCCGGAGGCCGAACTGGCCCGCTCGGCGGCGTTTATTATCAGCGCCGCCGAGGGCGGTAACCAGTACCTGCCCGCGCTGCGGAGCCAGCCCGAACGTTTTGAGCCGAACTCCCGCGAACGGCTGCTGGCCGGAGCGATGATCCCCTCCGCCTGGTATCTCCAGGCTCAGCGCTTTCGCCGTTATGCGCAGCAGACGTTCAAAGGCCTGTTCGCTCATGCCGATGTGCTTATCGCCCCGGCCACGCCGTGCAGCGCGACGCTCATCGGCGCGCAGACCATGGAGATCAACGGCCAGCTGCTGCCGATTCGCGCCAGCATGGGGATGCTGACCCAGCCCATCTCCTTCCTTGGCCTGCCGGTCGTCACGGTGCCGCTGCGCACGGCGAACGGTCAGCCGATTGGCCTGCAGCTGATTGCCGCGCCCTTTAATGAACAAGCCTGTCTGCGCGCGGCGCGGGCGCTGGAAGAGATGGGCATCACCGACGCCCGCCCGGTGGAGATCGCCGCATGATGAGCCCAGAACAGATTAATCGCCCGTTGGTTCTCGCCGAGGTGACGGCGGCGTTTTACCGCTATGAGGAAGCGCTGGTGAGCAACGACATCGCGGTGCTGGATGAGCTGTTCTGGCACGATAAGCGCACGGTGCGGCTGGGGGCCGGGGAAAATCTCTACGGCATCGATGAAATCCGCGCCTTTCGCGCCGCCCGTCCGGCAGCGGGTTTGCAGCGCGAGCTGCGGCATACCATCATCACCACCTTTGGCGAGGATTACGCGGTGTGTAGCACCGAATTCACCCGCGCAGGCAGCGAGCGCATCGGTCGCCAGCAGCAGACCTGGGTACGCTTCCCCTTTGGCTGGCGCATTGTCGCCGCTCAGGTCAGTTTGATGAGTTAAGCCCTGCGCATTTCCCGGTATCCCCCGGGTTGCGCTGCGCTTACCCGGGCTACGGGTCCGCAAACGTCTGCGATCCGGTAGCCCGGACAGATGCGCAGCATCACCTCCGGGAAATACGGCCACTCTGCGCGATGCTCCCGGGTTGCGCTGCGCTTACCCGGGGAACGACTTTACCCCCTGAACGGATGAACGTCGCGCCAGTGGTCGGCAATCTGCTGACGGGTACAGACCCAAACCTGGTCGTGCTGCTGCACATAATCAAGGAAGCGCTGCAGCGCCCGGAAGCGGCCCGGGCGCCCCAGCAAACGACAGTGCATACCGATGGACATCATCTTCGGCGCGCTGGCCCCCTCCGCGTACAGCACATCGAAGCTGTCTTTTAAATAGGTATAAAACTGCTCGGCGGTATTGAACCCCTGGGCAGTGGCGAAGCGCATATCGTTAGCGTCGAGGGTATAAGGCACGATCAGGTGCGGCCTACGCGAACCGTCGCTACAGGCCACTTCGCTCCAGAACGGCAGGTCGTCGCCATAATAGTCGCTGTCGTAATCAAAACCGCCGTGCTCCACCACCAACTGGCGGGTATGGGGGCTGTCGCGCCCGGTATACCAGCCGGTGGGCGGTTTGCCAAACAGGTCGGTTAATACCTGCACGGCTTTATGAAGATGCTCCCGCTCCTGCTCGATAGGCATATTCTGGTAATGGATCCAGCGCCAGCCGTGACTGACCACGTCATAGTTCGCCCTCTTAATCGCCTCGACCACCTCGGGATGCCGCGCCAGCGCCATCGCGACGCCGAACACGGTCAACGGCAATCCCCGTTTGCTGAACTCATTATGGATGCGCCAGAAGCCGGCGCGGCTGCCGTACTCATACAGCGAATCCATCGACATATGCCGGTCAGGATAGCTGGCGGCGCCGATAATATCGGACAGAAACTGTTCAGAACCGGCATCGCCGTGCAGCACGTGGTTTTCCGAGCCCTCTTCATAGTTCAGCACAAACTGCACGGCGATGCGCGCGTTGTTCGGCCACCGCGCGTGCGGCGGCTGTCCGCCGTAGCCGCGCAGGTCGCGCGGGTAATCTTCTGCCAAAAATGCCATCTGCCACCTCTTTCATTTAAAACGGGGTTAATGCCTGAAATTTGCCGCTCAACGCCTTGCTTTCCGGAAAGGCTAAATCGCCCTGCTTGCTGGTCGACAGGCCTAACGCCACCAGCGACTCAACCATTTTGACCGCCGCGCTGACGCCATCGATTACCGGTACGCGCAGCTCGCGGGTCAGCTCCTGAGCCAGCGTCGCCATCCCGCCGCATCCCAGTACGATAGCCCCGCAGCCGTCCTCCTTTAGCGCCTGAATACAGCGCGCGCGCACCTTCTCCTGCGCCAGACCACTACCGTCCTCCAGCGCCAGCACCGGTAAATCAATGGCGTGCAGGGCGGCGCAGTGGTGGTGGAAACCATACTGGTGCAGCAGATGACGGGCGATGATCAGGGTGCGCGGCAGCGTGGTCACGATGGAGAAACGGGTGGCCACCAGCGTCGCCATATGCATCGCCGCTTCGGCGATTCCCACCACCGGTCCCTGCGCCAGCTCGCGCGCCGCCAGCAGCCCGGGGTCGCCAAAGCAGGCGATGACATGACCATCAACGCCCTCCTGGCGACCGGCCTTAATTTGCTCGAGCACGCCGACAGCGGCGATGGCTTCATCAAAGTGGCCCTCTATCGACGGCACCCCTTCGCCGGGGCAGACCGCCAGAATCTCGGTTCCCGGCGCGGCCACCGCCCGCGCGGCGGCACCGATGCTTTCCGTCATGGCCAGGCTGGTGTTGGGATTGATCACTTGTATACAAACGGCGGCCATTACGGCTCCTTATAGCCGGCAAACAGCCGGGCAAAATCAGGCAGGGTCACGCCAGAACGCTCAAAGCAGAGACTGGCGACAATATGTTCAAAATGGTGGCTTAAGGCGTCGCTCAGGGGCTGCAGCGTTTTATCGCGCAGCAGCTGGATCAGCCGTTCGTGATCGTCGCAGCGGCAGCCCTGCCGCCACGGCGATCCCCACGCCGCGATAACTAATGAAGAGCGCTGGCTCAGGCGGGTCACCATCTCAGTGAGCACCTGATTGCCGGAGATCGCCTGCAGCTGAATATGAAACTCGGCGGAATAGCGAATCGCCGCCGGGCCGTCATGGCTTTCGTGGGCCAGCTGTTCCTGGCGGGTGATGGCTTCCAGCGCCGCCAGGTGCGGCGGCTGACAGCGGGCCAGCACATCCGGCAGGTTGGCCACTTCCAATAGCGCGCGGGTACGGAAGATCGCCTGCGCCTCTTCAACCGTCGGGCTGGCGACCTGTGCACCACGTTTGGGCGTCAGGATGACCATTTGCACGGTTGCGAGTCGCTGCAGCACTTTTCTGATCCCGGTACGGCTCACGCCAAACACCTCCGCCAGCGCCTCCTCCGGCAGTTTGCTGCCCGGCGGTAGCTGATGCTCGACGATAGCGGTCATCAGCGCCTGAAAGATGGACTCGTCTTTGTCATGCAGCTCTGGCGCGGCCTGCAGCCGTTGTTGGTTGTTCATTAACCACTCCAAATTTTACTTTTTGACACCGAATCGTATACATAAAACTAATTTCTTGTATACAAAATTAACTATTTGGCCCAAATCCTGCAACGACACCAGCAATCCATTTCAACGGGTGTTCATTAACAGGAGCAGGTTTCATGCCAAATACACAAGCGATGCATCAGGTTAAGGCCGCTGATCCCCACGCTGGATACAGCCCACGGCTTTGCAATGAGGATCTGGCGCCGACGCGCGACCAGAACTGGAGCTGGTACAACATCTTTTCTTTCTGGATGTCGGACGTGCACAGCATGGGAGGCTACGTGGTGGCGGCGAGCTTCTTTACGCTTGGTCTTGCGAGCTGGCAGGTGCTGCTGTGCCTGCTGGTGGGGATTTGTATCGTTCAGCTGTGCGCTAACCTGGTGGCAAAGCCCAGCCAGATGGCGGGGGTGCCCTACGCGGTGATCTGTCGTCAGGCGTTCGGCGTCTTTGGGGCTAATATCCCGGCGGTGATCCGCGGGCTTATCGCCTTCGCGTGGTACGGTATTCAGACTTATCTCGCCGCTAACGCGCTGATGCTGGTGCTGCTGAAGTTCTGGCCGTCGCTGTCGACCCTCACCGCATCCAGCTTCCTGGGTCTGTCGCATCTGGGCTGGCTCTGCTTCGCCACCATGTGGCTGCTGCAGGCGATGGTGTTCTGGCACGGGATGAACGCCATCAAGCGCTTTATCGATATCGCCGGCCCGGCGGTCTACGTGGTGATGCTGGCGCTGGCGGGATGGATTGTATACAAAACCGGTTTTGACGGGATCTCCTTTACCCTCGCCAGCAAATCGCTGAGCGCCGGGGAGCAGACCTGGCAGATGATCACCGCCACCGCGCTGGTGGTCTCCTACTTCTCCGGCCCGCTGCTCAACTTTGGCGATTTCTCGCGCTATGGCAAAAGCATGGGCGAGATCCGCCGCGGCAACCGCTGGGGCCTGCCGTTTAACTTCCTGCTGTTTTCCATCGTGACCGTGGTGATTGTCTCCGGCACGCAGTCGCTGTTTGGCCGCATGATCACCGACCCGATTGAGACCGTGAGCCGCGTAGGCAACGACCTGGCGGTCGCCATTGGCCTGCTGACCATGATCACCGCCACCATCGGGATTAATATCGTGGCCAACTTTGTCTCTCCGGCCTTCGATTTCTCTAACTGTTCGCCGCAGAAAATCAGCTTCCGCACCGGCGGGATGATTGCCGCCGTAGGGTCTATTCTGCTGACGCCGTGGAACCTGTTTAACTCGCCGGAGCTGATCCACTACACCCTCGACGTGCTGGGGGCGTTTATCGGCCCGCTGTTCGGCATCCTGATCGTGGATTTTTACATCATCAAGCGCGGGCAGGTTTCCGTTAACGACCTGTTTGACGACACGCCCAGGGGCCAGTACTGGTACCGAAACGGCTTTAACCCGAAAGCGATCGCCGCGCTGGTGCCCTCCGTCGCCATTGGCCTGATCATCAGCTTTATTCCGGCCCTGCACGAAGTGGCTAACTTTAGCTGGTTTATCGGCGTCTTCCTGAGCGGCGCGGCCTATCGCTGGATCGCCCGCGACGAACGCGTCGGCGCCACCGCCGGTTTCAGCCCTCTCGCCCAGAAAGAGTAACCCTGCATCCCCGCCGCGGCGTCACGTCGCGGCGACTTTCCGCCCGCACAACCTGGCATCAATCTTGCTCTATCCACCTATCCTTTCGCTTACCCACAGGGCAGCTATGATGTTTGACTACCATGCCGCGGTTCGCGGCGCATTTTTCGATATCGCCGAGGTTGCCGAGAGCGCCGACGATATCGCCCGCCAGGCGCGCTATCTGGAGGATGGCGTGCTGTTTCTTCGCGACGGACGCATTCAGGCGCTGCTGCCGTGGCAGGAGGGCGAACGCCTTCTGCACCCGCAGAAGGGCTATCGCGACCTGCGCGGTAAGCTGCTGCTGCCGGGCTTTGTCGATGCCCACGTCCACTATCCGCAAACCGAGATGATCGGCGCATTTGGTGAGCAGCTGCTGGAGTGGCTCACCACCTATACCTTTCCGGTGGAGAGCCAGTTTGCCGATGCCGACTACGCCGCGGAGATCGCGCAATTTTTTGTCAACCAGCTGCTGAGCCACGGCACCACCACCGCGCTGGTCTTTTGTACGTTGCACCCTGAATCGGTGGATGCCCTGTTTAACGAAGCGCTGCGCCTCAATATGCGCCTGATCGCCGGGAAAGTGATGATGGACCGCCACGCACCGGAATATCTGAGCGAAAGCGCGGAGCAGAGCTACCGGCAAACCCGCGAACTGATTCAGCGCTGGCACCAGCGCGGCCGTCTGGGATACGCCATTACGCCGCGCTTCGCGCCGACCTCAACGCCGGAGCTGCTGGCGGGGGTGCAGCAGCTCCGGGAAGAGTTTCCCGATACCTGGCTGCATACCCACCTGAGCGAAAACCTCAATGAAGTGGCGTGGGTTAAAAGCCTCTGGCCGGAGCATGAACACTATCTGGATGTCTATCATCACTATCGACTGACCGGCGAGCGCAGCGTATTTGCCCACGGTATTCATCTGGCGGATGCGGAGTGGCAGTGCCTGCACGAGACCGGTTCGGCGCTGGCCTTCTGCCCGACGTCAAACCTGTTCCTCGGCAGCGGGCTGTTTCGTTTACCGGCCTGCTGGCAGAACAAGGTGCGGATGGGTATCGGTAGCGATGTTGGCGCGGGCACCACCTTCAGTATGCTGCGCATCCTCGGCGAGGCGTATAAGGTCAGCCAGCTGCAAAGCTATCGTCTGCGCGCCAGCGAAGCGTTTTACCATGCGACCCTCGGCGGCGCGCGCGCCCTGCGCCTTGATGAGAAGATTGGTAATTTCCAGCCCGGTAAAGAGGCCGATTTTGTGGTTATCGACCCGGCGGTCACGCCGCTGCAAAGGTTACGCGGCGGGCGCTGCAAGGATATCTATGAGCAGCTGTTCGTCCTGATGACCCTGGGCGATGAGCGTAATATCAGCGAGACGTGGGTGAACGGCGAGCGCGTATGGGGAGATGCGGCTGCGGAGTAGTCCCTTTCCCGGAGGCGGCACGTTGTGCCTGTCCGGGCTGCCAGACCACAGGCAGTGCCGAACTTGTAGCCCGGACAGGCGCGCAGCGCCGCCTCCGGGGAAATTCAGAACCTGTAGCCCTGCCAGGCGTAGCGCCGCCGGGGCCATTTAGCTGCCGCGATAGGTGGACCAGCCGCCGGGGGCAATTAAAAACGGTAAATGATAGTGCTCATCAGCCTCCTCGCGGATGACGAAATCAATCTGCGCACTCAGGTAGAGCGTCTCGCGCCCGCCGGCGGCAAACCACGCGCCAATTTCCGCGCTTAACCGGTAATGTCCTGGCGCCAGCGGCCCGGCACCGAATTCGCCAATGCGGCCGTTATCATCGGTGACGCCGCAGGCAACCTGCGCGCCTTCGCACTCCAGCGTAATTTTTACGCCCTGCGCCGGTCGGCCGGTGGAAATATCGAGAATATGGGTGCTTAAGGTGCTCATTCGCCAATCGCTCCTTTCAGTCTTAACAAGGTAATTTCGCCTAGCTGGGCTAACGCGTCCCGTACTTCTGCGCTATCGCTGTTGTGCAGCCGACGCGACAGCGCCGCCAGGATTTCCTCCCCGCTGCGCCCTTTGGCGCGAATCAAAAAGACCCGGCCAAACCGCGCCTCGTAGCGGGCGTTACCCTCTTTCAGCGCCTGCGCCAGCGCAGCATCACGGTCATCAACGCTCCCCTGCTCCTGGCGGGAGAGCGCCGCATGGGCCTGCTGCCCGGTGGGCTTTTCGCCGATACGCGGATGGGCGTTCAGCGCCTCAGCCAGCTCCGCTTCCCCCCAACCTGCCATCAGCCGCTGGGCGGCGTCCAGCAGTTCCGCGCGGCTGCGCCATGGCCGACCGGCTGCCAGCGTGGCCGCCCAGCCAGAGACGGCCACGCAGGGTTCCAGCACGGCGACGGCCTGTTCGCCGCTCAGCTGATTAAAGTGATTCAGCACGATCATCAGTACTCCTTGTGGCCGCCGCCGCGGCCGGTTTCTCTTCCGGGATAATCAGATTCAGGACAATCGCCACCAGCCCGCCGCTGGTCGCCGCGGAACCGAACAGGTTGCCGACGATCGGCGGGAAGTGGGTCAGAAACGCCGGGACCGCTTCAATGCCGAGACCAAAACCAAAGGCCAGACCGACGATCAGCATATCGCGGCGGGTCAGCGGTTTCTGGGTGATAATGCGGATCCCCGCCGCCACAACGCAGCCAAACATCACCATCGTCGCGCCGCCCAGCACCGGCGCCGGGATCTGGCGCAGTATCTCGCCGAACGGCGGAAACAAACCCAGCAGAATCAAAATCACCCCGATGTAGCGGCCAACGTAGCGGCTGGCGACGCCGGTCATCTGAATCACGCCGTTGTTTTGCGCAAAGGTCGTATTGGGGAACGCGCACAGCATCGCCGCCACCATGCAGCTGATGCCATCAGCCAGAATGCCGCCTTTCAGCCGTGAACGGAAGGCTTCGTCATCTATCGACTGCTGAGAGATGAGACAGTTGGCCGTCAGGTCGCCCACCGCCTCAAGAATGCACACCAGCGACACCAGGGCAATCGGCAAAAAAATGGCGCTGTTGAACTGGAAACCAAACGGGAACAGCTGCGGTAAGCGAAACCAGACATCGCCGACGCCTTTAAGCTGGAACGAGCCGCTCAGCGCCGCCGCCGCACAGCCGACGGCCATCCCCACCACCACCGACGAGAGGCGTAGCCAGCGGTTTTTCGCGCAGCTCAGCAGAACGATGGTTCCCAGCGTAACCGCGCCGAGGGCAATATTGCTCGTGCTGGCAAAGGCTTTAGCCTGCTCACCGCCGCACCAGTTAATCACGCTGACTTTGATCAGGCTAATGCCGATCAGCGCAATCACGCTGCCGGTAATCACCGGGGTAAAAATGCGCTTCAGCGGTTCAATAAAGCGGCTGACGAGGCAGGGCACCAGCGCGGCGACAAAGTTGACGCCAAACAGCATGGCCATAATATCCTGAGGCGTGCCGCCCTGCCCTTTTACCCACATACCGCCGGCAATCGCCACCCCGAGGAACGCAAAGCTGGTTCCCTGCATACAGATCATGCCCGCGCCGATCCCCCACAGGCGGTTGGATTGCAGGAAGGTCCCGATGCCGGAAGCCAGCAGGGACATGCTGATCAAATAGGGCAGCCACTCCCCCAGCCCCAGCGCCGCGCCGATAATCAGCGGCGGCGTAATAATGCCTACCAGCCCGGCGAGTACGTGCTGTAAGGCACTAAAAAAGGCCGGGAGCGGCGGGATCCGCTGCTCAAGGCCGTACAGTAAGCCGCCGTTTTTTTCATCTGACATGATCGTTTCATCCCGTTGCGAATAAGCGTGCGGGAACGGGTGCACAAAACAGGCCAAACTCACTCACATCTGAGCAACATTTAATTTTATTCATTTTTTTCAAACAGATAACACATCATTTTCGCGACGTTCACGCTATATGGCCTCGGCGCGCCCATGAAACATTAGATTCTCAATTGCAAATTTAGAAATTATTGATTCATAAAAAGGCAATAAAAGCCGCTCTGCGCACCAACATTGTGCAATCGCACGGTAGCGGGGAGCCCGAATCGGCGAAATCAGCGCCTGCGCCAAAGTGGTACGCAAATTGCTCAAGCCAATAACGACGTATGTAAAGGAGAAGGAAATGAAAGCATTAGTTATCGGCGGCGGAATCGGCGGCCTGAGCGCGGCGGTGGCATTAAAAAATGCCGGTATCCACTGTGAAGTGTTTGAAGCGGTAAAAGAAATCAAGCCGGTGGGCGCGGCCATCTCCATCTGGCCTAACGGCGTCAAGTGCATGAAGCATTTAGGCATGGGCGATATTATCGAAAACTACGGCGGACCGATGCATTTTCTGGCCTACAAGGAGTATCTGCGGGGAGAGACGCTGACTCAATTTAGCCTCGCTCCGCTGATTGCGCGCACCGGCGGACGCCCCTGCCCGGTTTCCCGCGCCGAATTGCAGCGCGAAATGCTCAAATTCTGGGGACGGGAGGCAGTGCAGTTTGGTAAACGCGTTACCCGCTGCGAAGAAAACGCCGACGGCGTTCGGGTCTGGTTTACCGACGGATCGATGGCGGAGGGCGATTTTCTGATTGCCGCCGACGGCAGCCATTCGGCGCTACGCCCGCACGTGCTCGGCTATACGCCGGAACGCCGCTACGCGGGCTACGTTAACTGGAACGGTCTGGTCGATATTGATGAAGCGATTGCGCCCGGCAATCAGTGGACGACCTTCGTCGGAGAAGGGAAACGCGTTTCGCTGATGCCGGTTTCCGGGGGGCGATTTTACTTTTTCTTTGATGTCCCGCTCCCGGCGGGGCTGGCCGAGGACCGCAGCACCCTGCGGGCGGATCTCAGCCGCTATTTCAGCGGCTGGGCGCCGCAGGTGCAGAAGCTGATCGCCGCCCTCGACCCGCAGACCACCAACCGTATTGAAATCCACGATATTGAACCGTTCGCCAAGCTGGTTCGCGGCAGAGTTGCGCTACTGGGCGATGCCGGACACAGCACCACGCCGGATATCGGCCAGGGGGGCTGCGCGGCGCTGGAGGATGCGGTGGTGCTGGGGGAGTTGTTTAGCCAGAGCCGCGATATCAGCGGGGTTTTGCGTCAGTACGAAGCGCAGCGCTGCGACCGGGTGCGCGACCTGGTGCTGAAGGCGCGTAAGCGCTGCGATGTGACCCACGGTAAAGATATGGCGCTGACGGAAGCCTGGTATCAGGAGCTGAAATCCGAAACCGGAGAGCGAATTATCAACGGCCTGTGCGAAACCATTCAGGGCGGCCCGCTGGGGTAAAGATCCCGGCATCAGCCCCCTTCCCGGCTCGCGGCGTAAACGCCTTAGCCGGGCTACCGGATCGCAGATGCCGGGGAACCCGTAGCCCGGTCATACAGCAACGCCACCGGGGAAGCAGGCCGCAGAGAATTGCAGGCCGGGCAGTTTACGCAGACGGGAGGGAAGCCGCTGTCCCGCCCTGTATCGCCTCCATCACCGCGGTCAGCTTCTGGATCGCCATCTGCGCCGGACGTGAAAGCTGGCGCGACGGCGCGGCGCACAGGGCCAGGGTAAGCGGCCGCAGCAGACGGTTGCGCAGCGGGACAAACGCCAGCTGGCCGAGCGCGATCTCCTCCAGCACATCCAGACGGCTGAGGAGGGTCACGCCGCCGCCTTTAAGCACCAGCGATTTAATCAACCGAATATCGTTGCAGCAGATGCTGTTCGTCGGGGAAAAATCATAATGGCGATAGAGCATCGCGACCCGCTCGTGGACGATCAGCGGCGCGCCGGGAAGAATATGCCGCTCCTCGCTTAGCTCGCCCAAAGACAGCATTTTAGCCTGCGCCCGAGGGTGATCCGGACACATCACCACCCCCATCTCCAGTTCGGCAAAAGCCAGCACGCTAAGCCCCGCCTGGCCTTCGGGATCGAGAATCAGACCGAAATCGAGATCCGCCTGCCGTACCTTCTGGCTGACGCTATGACTATCCGCCACCTGCAGATCCAGTTCCAGCCATGGCCAGCTGCTGATAATGTCCGCCAGCGCGGCGGCAAAGCTCCCTTCCGCCAGCGCCTGCACCATGCCGAGGCTGACGGAGCCGCGTTTAAGCCCCTGCAGCTCATCAAACTTTTGCCGCGTCAGCTGAAACTCCTTTTGCCAGCGCAGCAGATTGTCGTACAGCAGCTCGCCGGCGGTGGTCATGCGTAGCCCCTCCGGCAGACGCTCAAACAGCGGCGTGCCGAAATCCTCTTCCGCCTGCAGAATTTGCCGGTTGATAGCCGAAGCGGAAATATGCAGTTTCTCCCCGGCCCGCCGCAGGCTACCGCTGCGCGCCACTTCGGTAAAATAGATAGCGAAACGTGAAAATGGGCTCATCGTGGACCTGTTCTCTTTTTTGCAACAGCTGAATGAATTCTTGCTGATGGATGTCAACACCCTAATATGGCAACAATAAACTCACAACAATTAAACAAATATTTTTGTGAGCAGGAAGAGAAGCCATGAACAGACCACAACCTACCCCACCCGCCCACTGCACCTTTGCGCCAGAGGACTGGCTGCGCCTGGCAAAATGCTGGCACCCGGTTGCCCGCGCCTGCGATATTGGCCCCGCCCCGGTGAAAGCCACCCTGCTTGATGAACAGCTGGTCATCTATCGTATTAAGGGCCAGGTGGTCGTTGCACGCGACGTCTGCCCCCATCGCGGCGTACCGCTGACGCTCGGTTTTCACGATGAAGAGGGAATTGTCTGCCCGTACCACGGCCTGCGCTTCGGTGAGGATGGCCGCTGCAACCGTATCCCTTCCAGCCCCGACCAGCCGGTACCGGCGAAACTCAACCTCACCAGCTTTGCGGTAGAAGAACGTTATGGCCTGATCTGGACCTGCCTGGCCTTCGATCCGCAAGACCCGATGCCGCTGCCGGTGATGCCGCACTGGCACGACGATGGCTTTCAGCAAATCAACTGCCCGGCTTTTGAGGTCAACGGTTTTGCGGGTCGCCAGGTCGAGGGATTTCTTGATGTTGCCCATTTTGCCTGGATCCATACCGGGACTTTCGCCGACCCCAATAACCAGGTGGTGCCGGACTACAACCCGCAGGAGACGGCGTTTGGGTTTATCGCCGATTACTGGAGTTCAGTCGGCAACTATCCCGCCAGCACCGAATTTCGCGCGCCGGAAGGCTTCCAGTGGCTGCGCCATTTTGAAATGCATTTGCCGTTTACCGCCACCCTGACGATTCATTTCCCCGAGGACGCCAGGCTGGTGATTATGAACGCCGCCTCGCCGGTATCCTCGCGCATTACTCGTATGTTCGCGCCCATCGCGCGCAATTTCGATCTGCACGTACCGGTGGAAGACGTTCACGCCTTTAACCTGCGCGTCTTTGAGGAAGACCGCATGATGGTAGAGACCCAGCGCCCGGAAAGATTGCCGCTGGATTTAACGCTGGAAGCGCATATTCCTGCCGACCGCAGCTCCATCGCCTATCGGCGCGGGCTGAAGAAAATGGGCTTCGGCGATTTTTTCCTCGTGTAAGTGGAGCAGCACTATGAATGAGGTATTACAGGTCATTGTCGACGGCCTCTGGCGTCAGGGAAGCCAGAGCCTCGCCGTCAGGCTGGTGGCACCGGAGGGTCAGACGCTCCCTGCCTGGCAGCCCGGCGCGCATATTGACGTTCATCTGCCGTGCGGCATTATCCGCCAGTATTCGCTGACCGGCCCTGATAGCGTCGCTGACGGATATCTGATTTGCGTGGCCCTCGACAGCGCATCCCGCGGCGGCTCGCGCTACATTCATCAGCAGCTGCGCCCCGGCCAGACGCTGTTGATTTCCCCTCCGCGCAATCTGTTCCCTCTGCAGGCGGCGGAGCGGGTGACGCTGCTGGCCGCCGGCATCGGGATTACGCCGCTGTATGCCATGGCGCTAAGGCTGGAGGCAGAAGGCGTACCGTTTACCCTGCACTACTATCTTAAGAGCCGCGCGCGCGGGGCGTTTATCCGCGAACTGCAACAGCGATTTAGCGCCGCAAGCGTGGTAATTCACTGTTCAAGCGAAGGGCGCAGCGCCAGGCAAAACCTGGATGCGGCGCTGAATAGTGCGCATGCCGGGCAGCCGATATATCTCTGCGGGCCGGCAGGATTTATGGCCGCCGCGCACCGGGCCGCCCTGGCGCAGGGATGGGCGGAAGCGCGGATCCACAGCGAAGCCTTTCAGCCTGTCGCCACGCCAGCGGCGTGCGCAGAGGAAAACACCTTTAACGTGATCCTTGCCTCCTCGGGCGAACGCTGGCCGGTACCCGCGCATAAAACCATCGCTCAGGTCCTCCAGCAGAACGGCATCGCCGTCCCCCTCTCCTGCGAAATGGGGATTTGCGGCGCCTGCCTGACGCCGGTTATTGAAGGCATCGTCGACCACCGCGATACCGTGCAGTCGGAGGCAGAGAAATCCGCCAGCGCGCAGCAGATAGCCCTGTGCTGCTCGCGCAGCCGATCAGCGAATTTGTGCATTGATTTATAGTCCGGCGGCGTTGGCCAGTGACCTGCCCGTAATACAATCAATCATAAGCCAGCGGGGGCACCGAGGGTTAATGACGAATAAGTACGATTTAACAGGCTCCATTGCCTCAAGCAATAATCTTATGAAGTAAAGGCGTTATCGCGATACATGAAAAACATCGCGGCTGGCGAATGTTGTATGCAGTATTAACGAAAACTCCACTGCACGCTGATGACAAAAACGGCCGGGAGAATAATTCCGCTTTCGATGCCGAAATAATCGGTAAAGTTATACTGGAGACCATGGTAAATATAGGGAGAAAATCCAATGCCGGTCGCATCTTTAAAATCCTTATATGAGCCATGGTCGCCGCAGTCCTCAAAAGCATCGAAGAAAAATTCGCCGACGTAGCCATAAATCCCCTTAAATACCCAGCCGTTGCCCAACGACGCCCAGTCGCGGCGTACCCCGAGCGCAATACAGCGATCGTCAAAGCTGTTTTTCATCGTCCCGACCAGCAGGCTGTACTTCGAATCCGCGGAGAACTTGCGTTCAACCGAGGCAAACTGGTTATCAAAGCCCTCGGTGTACTGGCCGTGATTGTTTGACAGATGATAGATCCAGGAGCCGGTATTAACCGAATAAAGAGTGATTTCATCAGCCTCTGCGGCCGTCGACGCAGCCATCAGGGCAGCACTCGCCACGGCGATGGTTATCTTTGTGCCCATTAACATCATCCTCTGCTTGAGGTCGCCGCCCGGTTGGATAATCAGAGTATAGAAATCGTCGGTGGCCCCTGCCTGAGAAATGATAAATTTTCTGCAAAAAGATATTTAAATGTAGTTTTAAAGATGAATAATATTTAGATAGCGCATTTCGTCAGATAATTATGCCGCCAGGAAGCGAAAAAATCAGATATGATTATATTTCTCTGTTCCAGGATTGATTAAGGAGTCATAAAATACCTGGCGTGCCACCAGGCATTTTTTGCAATAGCATTAACGCTGGCAAATGTTAATCAGCAATTCCGCCATCCAGCGGTGGCTCCTCTCCTGGGCCGCCGTTTCATGCCATGAAAGATAGCAGGTGCGACTGTTCATTTCTAAAGGCAGCGGCAGCAGCTGGAGCGCAAACTGTTCTTCAAACTCTTTGGCCAGCCACTCAGGCGCGATGGCCACCATATTGGTTTGCGACACCACGCTCAGCACGCTGACCATGGCGTTTCCGTGGAATGCGACGCAGGCCTGCTGTTCCTCAGAGCTATACCAGGGATGGCTGAATGAGCCGTAGCGATCCAGCGCGACGGTAGCGTGCTGCTCGCGATAAATATCCAGCTCGGTCAACGGCGATGCAATACGCGGATGATTCCGCCTGGCCACCAGCACCATGCGATCGTTGAACAGCGGGATGCTGGTGAACTCCGGGTGGTTGAACTTGTTGTAATCGAGAACAAATTCAACTTCCTGATAGCGAAGCTGGTTGATGACCTGCTGGCTTAGGGTAGATTTAAAGGAGAGACTGACCCGAGGCGCAATCTCGCTCACTTTATTAAAAATAAGCGGTGTCAGATAGTTATCCAGCGGGCTACAGACGCAAAGATGGTAAATACGTTCGCAGTCCAGCGGATCGAACAGCGTATCCGGTAGCTCATTTTGCACCAGCTGCAGAGCGCGTCGAACCGAGCCGAATAGCTGAAAGGCGCGATCGGTCGGTTTAATCCCACGACCGTTGCGGACAAACAGTTCATCCTTAAACAGCACCTTGAGGCGCGATACCGCGCTGCTCACCGCTGGCTGGGACATGCCGAGCGTTTGTGCCGCCTTGGTTAAGCTTTGCTCTTGCATAACGGTATCGAAAATAGTCAGCAGGTTAAGATCGACTTTCCGTAATACGGGCTGCAGGACTTTCGGTTCAGAGGTTGGTTTAGATATTGTATTTTCACTCATGTAGGGAACTCCACCAGCACATTAATCAGCGATCCTGCTTCGTAACACTGAGACCTTTCGCCAAAGCAAAAAAACAGGCAGATAAATCATCATCGGCCACAGTAGCCATGTGTTATCGGTTTCCAGCAGCACGCTCAAATGGACGAAACTTATTAGTAAAATGGTAAACAGCAGAAGAATATGAAACGTGTTGTGTTTTCTGGAGAAAACGGCATAGCGGTAAAGCATTATTTTTCCTTTCGTTCACTCCTTGAACAAAAGAGAATACCATATAAAAAGTGGTGAAATTTCTGAAAAATACGCGACTTAATCCGAATAAGTTAATTCTCATTGAAATTATTAAGATGTTCTTAGGTAAATCGCAGAAAAAACCAAAATCCAGATATTAATTTACCGGCGGTAACCAATAATACTTTTCATTAACATTCCATCGCGATGAATAACTGACAACGGAAACTATTACACGCGTAATGGTCACCTCAGTGCAGTAATCGTCATAAAGCGATTATCGGACTGTGATAAAGAAATCGTTAATGTCAGCGCTAGCATCTTTAGCGCGCGTCATGACCGGGAAAGGCTGACGGACGGTCGGCGGTTGCCAGGTGTGCAATGTTAATCAGTGGGCTAAATCGGATTTGGGCCGCCATCGAGGCCTCGAACCCCGTTCCCTACAACGTACGTCGTTCGCTCTTCCTGATGAGCTAATGGCGGTCAGATGCTAATCGCTCAACGTCAGCAGCGGCGTGCCGATAACGATGAGCGGCGCGCATGGTATCGAGAATAATTAGCCATGTAAATAATATAAATGCATGAAATATCCCTGTGACAGCGCTATCTGCTGGAAAGTCGCCGCCCCGTTAAGCAGACAGACAAAACCTTACACGGTACCCTCTTGAACATTGATAAGTATTGTTTATGATCCTCGGTTCTGAAACGTACGGGTCACCTATGCGCAATCGTCAGCTTCCTGGAAAATGGTTTTTGGTATTGACTTGCCTGGTCATGGCTATTTGCCTTGTTCAGCGGGCGGTCTATGTACACCATTTTTTGGACAACGCCGCGCGCCAGGTTCAGGAACCCGCCGTCAGCGCGCTGTCGCAGCAGCCGTCAGCGGATGAAGCTGAGCAAGGGCCCTCTCCCTGTCAGCTGAGCGCCAAATCTCTGCTCTGCGCGCAGCCGCTGTTCTTCGATGGCGCTTTACCGGCCATCATTCTGTTCCTTACTCTGCTTCAGCTGACTGCCGCGGCACGTGCCTGGGTCTTCCGGGACGATCCCGTTCGGCCGCCCACGCTACGAATTCATCTCAAAAACTGCGTTTTCCGTGAATGAAAAAATCGTTTTTTTAAACGATTAATTTTTTAATTCACGGAGAAAATAATGCTGAATATCTTCAGGGGCCTCGTCTTCCTGTTGCTGACCTGCGCGAGCGTTGCTCATGCGGCAGACACCGGATGGCTGACATCCCCACAGAACGACCACGCCCGGGTCCGCTTCCAGGCGGAGAAAGAGAACGATCGGATCGACGCCCTGCTCTCTATTGAGCTGGCTTCCGGCTGGAAAACTTACTGGCGCTCGCCGGGTGAGGGCGGCGTCGCCCCGCAAATCGTCTGGCATAACGGTGAACAGGCGCAGTGGTACTGGCCGGTTCCCTCAAGGTTCGAGATTTCCGGTCTGACGACCCAGGGCTACCATCAGCGGGTCGTTATCCCGATAATCATCACCGCCGTTCCCGGCGACCTGCTGGACGGTACGCTCACGCTATCCACCTGCAGCAACGTCTGTTTGTTAACCGACTACAGGCTGCGTCTGGATTTGAGTCAGCCCGCCACTGCCGGTTTTCAGGAGGCTTTTGCACAGGCGATGCGAACCATTCCGGCTGATAAAGGCGTGTCGGACGATCTCGCCGCGCATCGGGTCGGCAGCGACCTGGTGATAACCGCCACCACGGTCGGTGAGTGGAAAAACCCCGCTATCTTTTTTGATCCCATGGAGGGCGGGATAATCGCTGGCGCTCCGCGCCTCCGTACCGAGGGCGCCAGCCTCAAGGTAACGGTACCGGTAACCGATGAATGGGGGGAAGAGCCCGCAACCCTTGCGGGGAAAGCGCTGTCGTTGGTGCTGACAAATGGCGCAAAGGCGCAGCAGACCAGTCTGACGATCGGCGCAGATCTTGCGCCAACCTCAACGGTTAGCCTCTGGAAGATGCTGCTTTTTGCCCTGATCGGCGGATTAATTCTTAACCTGATGCCCTGCGTGTTGCCGGTAATGGGCATGAAGCTCAGCGCCGTGCTGCAGTCCGGGTCAGATAAGCGCGCGATCGGGCGGCGTTTTCTTGCTACCAGCGCAGGTATTCTGACCTCATTTGTCCTGCTGGCGCTGATGGTAACGATACTGAAGCTTACCGGCGCGTCCCTGGGCTGGGGGATCCAGTTCCAGAACCCCTGGTTTATCGGCTTAATGATTGCCGTTACGTTTATCTTTTCGCTCAACCTGTTTGGCGTCTTCGAGGTGCTGCTACCGTCATCAGCCGTTAACCGGATGGCGACCGCCGGCGGCGCCGGCATGGCGGGCAGTTTCTGTGAAGGCATTTTTGCCACGCTGCTGGCGACCCCCTGCTCTGCCCCCTTCCTGGGGACCGCCGTCGCTTTTGCGCTTGCTGCCCCACTGCAGGAACTGTGGCTAATTTTCCTGGCGCTCGGGCTGGGTATGGCCATCCCCTGGCTATTCGTCGCCCTGTTGCCCAGGTCGGCCGCTCTGATCCCGCGCCCCGGTCGCTGGATGAATTCACTGAAAATGGCGCTCGGCCTCATGATGCTGGCCTCCAGTTTTTGGCTGACGACGCTGCTGGGCCTCCATCTGGGTGAGACCCCCGGCGGCATTATTGCGCTGGTTCTTACCCTGGCGGCGCTGGCCGCCCTACGGGTAACCCATAAGCGTACGACATCTGCCTTCTGGCTGGTGATTATTGCGCTGGCGGCGTTTGCCGGCTTCCAGCTTCGCGGCCTGCTGGCAGGAGAACCCGCGCGCGCTACCACGGAGGCAATGGCTCAGCCGATCCGCTGGCAGCCCCTTAGCGAGGAGGCTATCCAGAACGCGCTGGCGGCGGGCAAACGGGTCTTTGTCGATATTTCGGCCGACTGGTGCGTGACATGCAAAGTGAATGAACATCGGGTATTAAATCAGCCCGCCATCATTAGCGCGCTCTCCCAGCCCGACGTAGTAGCGCTGCGTGGGGACTGGAGTCTGCCCTCCGAACCGATCGCCCGTTTCCTGCAAAGCAGAAATCGCTACGCCATTCCGTTTAATCAGGTCTACGGCCCAGGCCAGCCGCAAGGCGACATACTGTCGCCGCTGCTCGATAAACAAACCGTCCTCAACGCCCTCAGCCGTGCCAAAGGTTAATTTACGATGAAAAAAACGCTGCTTGCTTTCACTCTTCTTTCGGCCTCTTTGCCGACACTGGCATCTTCGCCGCTTACCCCTGCGCAGGAGGCTCGCGTCCAGGCACTGGTGCAGGAGACGCTGCTTAATCATCCCGAAATCTTGATCGCCGCCGCCGAAAAGCTCGATCGGCAGAATGCCCTTGCCGGGCAGGAACAGCTTCAGCAGGTTCTTACTCAGTACGGCGATGTTATCTTTCACGATCCCAACTCGCCGCGTATCGGCGCGCAGCGACCGAAGCTGACGCTGGTCGTCTTTACGGATCACAACTGCCCGTATTGCAAAAAGTTTGACCCGTATCTGCAGAAGATTGTCGAGAAATATCCGGATGTTGCCGTGGTCTTTAAATTTCTGCCCTGGCGTTCTGAAAGTTCGCTGACTTCGGCAAGGGCTGCGCTAACTCTGTGGCGTGCGCATCCTGAACAGTTTGTGAAATTTAACCATATCCTGATGGCAAAAAAGGGATATCACGACGGCGCCAGCATTGAGCAAGCCAAGACGAAGGCCGGGGTCAGCGTAGCAACGCCGGATGAACAAAGCCTGGCGACGATTAAGCAAAGCCTGCTGGTGGCCGAAAAGCTCGGCATTCAGGGTACGCCAGCCACAATCGTCGGCGACGAGATGCTGTCGGGCTGGATCCCCTGGGAGCAATTTGACGCCATGGTCAGCGACGCGCTGAAAAAACAGTATCCCTCTCCGGGGGCCCCCGGAATTCAGAGGTAATGTGATGAAATATATTCTACTGCTGGCGGCCTGGATAATGCCGGGCCTGGCATCTGCCGGGGAAGCTCTCCCTCAGATAGTGAAAAATTTTGGCGAACAGCAAGGGATCGCCATGGTTAAAGAGATCGATTCGCCCGGCGGGGTAAAAGGGTGGATCGGCCAGTATCAGGATATGGGGGTGACCCTGTTTTTGACGCCGGACGGAAAGCACGTGATTTCTGGATATCTGTATGACGAAAAAGGTAAAAACCTTAGCGAGGCCTATTTTCAGGAAGCCATCTATACCCCTTCAGGCCGCAAAATGTGGCAGACGCTGAATAATGCTCGTCCGCTGAAGGAAGGCGCGGATTCGGCTGCCAGAAAAATCATTGTCTTTGCCGATCCTTTCTGCCCCTGGTGCAAAGCGTACTGGTCGGCGGCGTAGCCGTGGGTAAAAGCGGGCAAGGTCCAGCTAAATACCCTGCTCGTTGCTTTTCTCAATCCGAAAAGCGGCAGATACGCAACGGCGATCCTGAACGCGCGCGATCCGGCCGCCGCGTGGTGAGAGTATGAGCTTTCAGGCGGCAAAAAAGTGCCGCATTTTGAGGGCGTTACTCCACGCGACACCTTTAATCTTCTTCTGCATCATCAAAAACTGATGGATGATTTGGGCGCCAGCGCGACGCCGGCTATTTATTACATGAATGAGCAGAATGAGCTCCAGCAGGTCATCGGCATGCCCGACGAACAGCAGCTGCGGGAGATGTTCGGGCCAGCGCCCTGACAGATAAGGCGCTCTGCGGGGCGCCTTGCCAACCCAGGCCAGAGTTCGTATTTTATGGCCTGTTCTGCCCGTTTGGGTCTTCAACGCTTGAGTTAATGAGGGATAATGGAACGCTTATTTGTCTACGGCACGCTGCGCCCGGGCCACTCTAACGCCCATATTATGGACAGCATTGGCGGAGAGTGGCAGCCAGGCTACGTCACCGGCACCTTTTATGAACGCGGCTGGGGAGCGGCGGCAGATTTTCCGGGCATTGTTCTCGACAAAAACGGCCCCCGGGTGCCCGGCTTTCTGTTTCTGTCGGCGAGTCTCGAGGCCCATTGGGCCATGCTGGATGCGTTCGAAGAGGGCTACGATCGCGTTGCTGTTGAAGTCACCACCGATGAGGGTCAGCGAGTGACCGCCTGGACCTACCAGCTACAGCCGAAGAGGACCCCGTAGACGATTTCGCCCCGCACAGCGCTTGCCGGCGGGGCATCGACCGCGACTAACTCAGGCATCGCGCCAGCCCATTGCCGGCGCAACGTGCTTCAGAATCGACTCAATGACATGCGCATTATATTCCACGCCCAGCTGGTTCGGCACCGTCAACAGCAGCGTATCCGCTTCGGCGATGGCCTCATCCTGTTTCAGCTGCGTGATGAGCTTGTCCGGCTCTGCGGCGTAGCTGCGGCCGAAAATAGCGCGGGTTTTCTCATCGAGGAAACCGATCGAATCACTCTCGTCACGGCCTGAACCGAAATAGAGACGATCGCGATCGTCCATCAGGGCGAAAATGCTGCGGCTAACCGAGACGCGCGGCGTACGGGTATGGCCCGCCTGTGCCCAGGCTTCGCGATAGGCGCGGATCTGTTTCGCCTGCTGAATGTGAAACGGTTCCCCGGTTTCATCATCCTTCAGCGTCGAACTTTGCAGGTTCATACCCAGCGTTGCCGCCCACTTCGCGGTAGCATTCGAACCGGCGCCCCACCAGATTCGTTCGCGCAGACCTTCGGAATGCGGTTCCAGACGCAGCAGCCCCGGCGGGTTGGGGAACATAGGCTGCGGATTGGGTTTCGCAAAACCTTCCCCGCGCAGGACGTCCAGCAGCACTTCGGTGTGACGACGCGCCATATCCGACTCATTTTCACCTTCGCCGGGGACGTAACCAAAATAGCGCCAGCCATCAATAACCTGCTCCGGAGAGCCGCGGCTGATACCCAGCTGCAGGCGGCCACCGGAGATGAGGTCCGCCGCACCCGCATCCTCTGCCATATACAGCGGGTTTTCATAACGCATATCGATCACGCCGGTGCCGATTTCAATTTTTTTGGTTTTCGCCCCTATCGCAGCCAGCAGGGGAAACGGGGAACTGAGCTGGCGAGCAAAATGATGCACCCTGAAATAGGCGCCGTCCGCGCCCAGTTCTTCGGCGGCGACGGCAAGGTCGATGGATTGTAACAGCGCATCAGCGGCTGAACGCGTTCCGGACTGCGGCGACGGCGTCCAGTGACCAAATGATAAAAAGCCAATCTTTTTCATGACGAAGTTTCCTGGTTTGCAGGGAGTCGTCGGTAGAGCGCGCCTTATGACAAGCGTGTCTGCCGCGTATCCCACTACTCTACGCGTAACCAGGTGAGAATAAATATCGTTTGTTTAACCGAATACTTCAAATAAATTGATAAAGCTATTTGCCGCCTCCCGGTCATGGGCGGTCCTTCAGAGGCCGAAAATCGCTTCAATTTCAATTTTAAGGTCGGGTGAAAAGAGGCGGCTGACTTCAACGAGAGAGCTGGCAGGCAGATGGTCACCGTAGTTTTGATAGAGAACCCGGCGTAATGCGTCGATCTCAGCAAATGAGGTTATAAAAATAGTGACTTTAATCAGGGATGAAAAATCAACGCCTTCTGCGTCAGCGACGGTTCTGATCTGCTTAAAGATCTCCTCCGCCTGGGCGGCGATGCTCCCCTGCTGCGCCTGCGTGCCGAACGCGGTTAACCCTGAAATATAGAGCGTGTTTCCGTGCATTACCGAGTGAACGTAGGGAGCCTTGACTTCACCCAGTTGAGGATAATTTTTCCGTACCACCTTGCTCATGCTGACATCCTTATTTAAGAGGAAACGAGTCGCCATCCTAACATGCTTTAGCTAAGGCATTCAGTATGTCTCCTCCTGGCAAAAAATAGCATTACAGCCCTTATCTATGCTTTCTTCGCAGCCTGGCAAGGCGTTGCTACGGTACCGATATCGTTGCAAAACGGATCGCATAATGGCCGTGATGACTAGCGTTGATGCCGCGCCATCGCGGAGAATTTAAGGCAAATATCCTGCACTTTGACGCTTATTGCATATACTTCAATGGCAGGTTGCGCTTCTTTAAGACGTTGCCGCTACGGTGGAGGCATCCTGCACTTATCTATATTGGATATTGGATTATTGGGTCTGATGAAAATATTAATCATGAAGCAGTAATGGAGGTATGGAACGATGGGATTATTAAGTTTTGTGAAAGACGCGGGCGAGAAAATCTGGGATGCGGTATCTGGCGGCAGCAAGGAAGATCGGGCCGAAAAGCTGAAAAAACACATTGATAACCTTAACCTGCCCGGCGCTGAAAAAGTGAATATTGATGTCTCGGACGATGGCACCGCAACGATAACGGGCGACGTCGGCTCACAGGAAGATAAAGAAAAAATTCTGGTGGCGGTGGGTAACGTCACCGGGGTAGGCCAGGTCAATGATAGCGTTAATGTGACGCAGAGCGGAGCGGAAAGCCGTTATTACACGGTGAAATCCGGCGATACCCTGAGCGCCATCTCAAAAGCGATGTACGGCTCGGCTAATGACTATCAGCGTATTTTTGAAGCCAATAAACCGATGCTGACGCATCCCGATAAGATCTATCCGGGTCAGGTGCTGATTATCCCGGCGAAGCAGTAAGTTATTTCGCTAAGCTTCCGTCAGTTCACTCACCACACTTCGTTAATTACCGGCCGGTTTGCTGGTCGGTAATTCACTCTCAGCCATGTGAACGTTTATCAGGGCATTCTGCCTGGCAGCATCACAGGCCGCTTTAGTGGCCGGGAGAGATAATTTTTCTGTCAGTTAGGGATGGCTTCTGCCACGGCGAACCGCAGCCGTCGAGATGGCACAATCGATGCCCTCTCCTCTCATGGTCATCGTTCTAAAATATCTCTTTATCGCACAGAATAACTTTCGTCGCCGCTGGACCTTTATCACCGCGATGTATGGCAAATTCAACTTTTTGCCCTTCAAAGAGGGTATTAAAGTTATCGCCGTGAAGCGCTGAGTAATTAACGGCGATATCTTTGCTGCCATCAAGAGGAGAGATGAAACCAAACCCCTTCGATTCATTATACCACTTCACCAGACCTTTAATTCTTGAGGACATACTCCCTCCAGTTACACAGCATGAAATTGAGAGAAACGTACAGGATCAAATTTTGGACTCAAAAGGAGGGGATATCAGCGATAGCGCCTGGTCATGAGAACTGCTCAGTAGAGTTTGATGTTCGTTTATCGCGCACAGATTAGGTCATTAATGCACGGATAGCGATAATAAGCAAATCAATTTTTAGCCATCCAGATATCCTTGCGCGGCAAAAAAACTTTATCAGGATATTTACCTGGAAATAAGTCTTGCTATCTATAGTGATGTGTGTGACTAATGAGGGGTCGGTTTAGCATACAGACATAATAAAGCGGTTTAGTAAAGCAGTCCTCATCTTAAGTGTTATCCGTTGATAATTCTTCCTTTTGAGTCTCCTTATCGTTATTAATTAGATTCTGTGCGAAAACCCTTTTCGCCGTAAGGCTCAGATATGTTGAGGTATTATCAATGTCTAATAAAATGACTGGTTTAGTAAAATGGTTTAACGAATCAAAAGGTTTTGGTTTCATCACTCCGGACAACGGTAGCAAGGATGTCTTCGTCCATTTTTCTGCTATCCAGAGCGGTGGCTTTAAGACCCTGAGCGAAGGCCAGAAAGTCGAATTCACCATTGAAGATGGCCAGAAGGGTCCTTCAGCGGGTAACGTCTACGCTGTTTAAAGCGCGCTCCTGCTTTAATGACCCTGACATCACGTCGGGGTTATTTATAATGAGAGTTTTTGAGATAATCGCGTCATTTTGCTATTTTCATGCTTTCGATAACACCCCCCAAATGACGCCCCCCGAGTATTGCTATAACCCCTCCCACTGGTATATCTCTTTGCAACAATAAATGCTCCCGTTTAGAGTCGTAATACCTTAAGCCACCGGCAAAGTACGCAAACCTCGTTTTAAATTCACTGCGGGCGACCTCAGCAATTAAAAAGATAAGAGAGTACAGTGCGTATCGTTCATGCTGCCAGTGAAGAGAGCCTGCCGATAAGGCGCGTCTCTATCAGTTTTTTCGCGATATTTTCTCAAGGTGGTTAAAGCCAGCACCTGCGGAAGGGGTAGTAATGATGATAGCCATCCTGAATGACGCAGCTACCCATTGATTATTCATGAAAATTTTAAAAAACGTCTAATTTAATTGATGTTTTAAAAAAAACGTAGTTACCATGTAGTACAGTTTAAAGCGATGCAAGGAATCAGCATGCCCTACCTGTTACTTACGCTGGCAGCCCTGTTTTGGGGAGGGAATTATGTTGTAGGGCATATTCTCGTTCAGGGCGCAGATCCGATTGTTATGACGGAAGCAAGGTGGGCGCTAACCGCCGTGCTGCTGGTAGGGCTTTATCAACGTCAAATCCGCGAGAGTTGGCGTTTATTGCGTGGAAATGCATCGACGCTGCTGATTTTAACGCTGTGTGGGCAGGTGAGTTTCCCGCTAACCCTCTATATCGGTCTGCAGACCACCTCCGCGCTAAACGCCGCAATTTATATGTCGGCGACCCCCTGCATGGTGCTGATGATTAACCGTCTGATTTTCCATGACCGGGTTTCAACGCGTAACTGGTGCGGTGTTGCGTTTAGCACCGCAGGCGTACTGCTGCTTCTGCTGCACGGCAATCTGACCTACGCCGAGGGACTCAAAGGATTTAGCCAGGGCGACCTGTGGGCCATGGGGTCTGCGCTAAGCTGGGCGGTTTATTGCTCTCTGCTGCGTAATAAAGATCGGCGTATTCCCGCCAACGCTTTCGTCGCCGTCAGTTCACTTATCGGCTCCCTGATTCTGCTTCCGGTGGTCATTTTCTGGCTATGGCGACACCCCGCCACCTCGTTCGCCGCGTACCACGATATCTCTTTCCTCACCGGCCTGGCGTATCTGGTTATCTTCCCCTCGTGGCTGGCCTATTTGTTCTGGAACAAAGGCATCGCCGCCATTGGCGCGACTCGCGGTGAAATTTACACTCACCTTATTCCGCTATCTGGCGGGATATTGAGTATTCTGTTTTTACATACCCGGCCGCACCTCTATCACTTACTGAGCACGCTGTTAATTTTAATTGGCATCGCGATTTGTTCGATCGCAAAAAAGGAAACGGTGCATTCGTAAGCAGGAATGCACCGTTTTAACCCTGACAGGGGGAGGACAGACTCTCAGCACCTGCGCATTAAAACGGGCGACAGGAACTTCGCTTAGACGGACTCACCGAAGGCAATGTTATTTATGCTGTAAAAGCAATGCGTTTCAGTCCCTCCACCGCTTTTTCGAGGTACGCGCGCGGACACCCGAGATTAAGGCGAATAAAACCGCTGCCGGTTGCGCCAAAGCTGTTTCCCATTGAAGGGGCAATACCCGCAACATCCACCATGAGCCATTTCAGCTGTTCATCGTCCAGTCCCAGCCGTTTGCAGTCTATCCATAGCAGATACGTCCCTTGAGCAGGGATGATGCGCGCCCACGGTAGATATTGCTCAACCTGCTGAATAAACCACCGTCGATTTTCTGCCAGATAGCGCAGTAGCTCATCCAGCCAGGGAGCGCCGTGTTGCCACGCAGCTGTGCTCGCTTCAATGGACAACGCATTGAAGACGTCCAGTCCATGAGCATCGAGACGGCGCATAAATTGTTCACGCAGCGCCGGCGACGGTATGAGAAAGTTCGCAATGCGTAGGGTAGATAAACCAAACGTTTTACTGGCGGAGGTGGCGGATATCACGCGCGAATGCCAGCGCTCCTCTAAATGCAAGACCGAAGTAAATGCTTCCCCTGGAAGCAGTAAATCGGCCCAGATTTCATCGGAAATTAAAATAACATCATACTCTTCACACAGCCGGAGCAACTCGCTCAGTTCCAGAGCTGACCAACACCGACCGGTTGGATTATGCGGATTACAGAGGATCATTAGCGGCGGGCGCTCTGTACGAAACAGCCTTTCCAGATGATCGAGATCCATTCTGTAGCCCTGGTCAGGCTCCTCATACAGCGGATTATCCAGCAGGCGTCTACCGTTGAGCGAAATAATTTTGGCAAAAGATCCATAATAGGGTCCCTGAACCACCACCCCTTCACCGGGGTGGCTCAGCATTTGCACGAGGAGGGATAATCCGGGAACCACCCCTTCAATACTGCATATCCACTCTGGTTTTATAACCAGCTGATGCCGCGTTAAGAACCATGAGATTAATGCGTCATAGTAGGTTTGCGGTCGTTCGCTGTAACCAAAAATACCGTGTTCAATACGCTGAACTAAGGCTTTCTGAACGTCCGGCGGGCAGCTAAAGTCAAAATCGGAAACCCACATCGGCAACAGTTCAGTGGCTTCTTCGCCAAAATAGCGCGTCATAAAATCCCATTTCAGCGATCCGGTATGGTGGCGATCAATTATTTTATTAAAGTCCATCTGGCTTCCCTTCCTGTTCTGTGGCCAGCAAATTCGTTGCATTTTCTGCGGCTGGGGAGGTTTTCGCGATACCGATTCCGGTAAAGCCGAAAAATAAGGCAAAGAAGATAGCGGCATAGCACTGAACCGCCCAGGGCAGTAAATCCAGGGTGCTCACTCCCAGCGTCGTTGCCATATAGACCCCGGCAGAGGTCCAGGGTAATAAAGGCTCAATAACGGTGCCCGCATCTTCGATGGTTCGAGAAAGATTTTTGGTATCCAGCCCCATACGCCGGTAGGCATCTTTGAATAATTCAGCGGGTACCAGAAGAGCCAGTTTTCCATCGCTCGTTGCGCCAGTTACCAGAATAGTGGTGCCAATGGTGGCGGCGATGAGCTGACCGACGCTGTGAATAACCGTCAATAGGCGGTTGATAATAATGTTGAGCGCCCCCGTTAAGGTTAAAGCGCCGGCAAAGGAGAAAGCGCAAAATACCAGCAGAATGGTGCTCATCATAGAGAACATACCGCCACGGTTGAGCAGTCGCGGCACATCAGCAATGATGCCTTCGCTCCCCTGCGGGAACATGGAGATGTTGAAACCGTCAATAAAGGCATCCAGCCCCTGCTTAAGGCTAAGCCCCTGCATCACGACGCCGAGAATCAGGGCTAACACGCAGGCGCCCAGCATTAAAGGAATGACCGGTTTTTTGCGAACCGCTCCCCACAGAACAATGACGGGCGGTAAAATCAAAACGATATTAAAGCGGTACAGAGACTCCAGCGCATTGACAATATCGGTGACCCGCTGCGGCGTCGCGACCTCGCCCAGCATATTGCTGTGACCGGCGATAAGATATACCGCCGCGGCAAGCAGAAAGCTGGGGATTGTGGTCCATAGTAAGTGCTGAATATGCTCGAAAAGCGTGGTATCGGCGACAATGGCGGCGAAGTTGGTGGAGTCAGACAGCGGTGAAATTTTATCGCCGAAGTAAGCCCCGGATACCACCGCCCCGGCAGCCGCCGCCAGGGAGACGTCCAGCCCGGCCGCGACCCCCATCAGCGCCACCCCCACCGTTCCCGCCGATCCCCATGATGTTCCGGTACACACCGAGACGACGCTGGTCAAAAAGAATGCGGCAATAAGAATATACTCAGGACTGATTAATTTAAGCCCCCAATACACCATATAAGGAATGGTGCCGCTGAACATCCAGGTGCCAATTAAAGCGCCAACGCAGATGAGGATCATAATGACTGGCATCGCTTTCGCCAGTTTATCCACGACCGAACTAATGATCTCTTCCCACGTAAAGCCCTGCCATAAGGCTAATACGGCGGCTACGGCAGCGGAACAGAGCAGTAGCGGTTCGATTCGCAACCCCATGATGCCGTAGCCAATAATTAACAGCATTAGCATGGCTAAAATAGGGACGGTGGCCAGGCCAAATGAGAGCGTTTTTTTCTGCTTTTGAGAGGCATTCATAGCTAGAACTCCAGTCTGTAAGGTCGTTCAAGGGTAACTGCCCCCCCTTTTGCCTGACTGTGATCCTCCGTTCGCCTTCATGTAAGCGATTACATGAGACTATTAAATTTGAAGCCGATCACACTTGTGAGGCTTGACGATTTAATTACCGCTCCCGGGAGGAAGAACGGAATCGCGGACCACCAGTTCCGCTGCGAAGCTATTGACGCAGGGCTGCTGGGTGGCGCCTTTAAAGAGCTGGATCGCCAGCTGCGAAGCGCAACGCGCCATTCGCTCAACCGGGTAATGCATTGTTGTCAGCGCCGGATAGAGATAACGCGCCATAACCACATCATCGAACCCGACTATTGAAAGCTGCTGCGGTAGCGTAATGCCTTTCAGATGCAGGATACGCATGATGCCGGCCGCCATCACATCATTAAAGGTTACCGTCGCGGTAAAAGGGATCCCGCAGTTAAGAAGCTGATGCGCCGCGCGTTCGCCGCCTTCTTCGTTAAAAGGAACGCTTATCACCCAGCTCCTGTCCGGGGTAATACCGTATTCCGCTAACGCCTGGCGATAGCCTTCCAGCCGCTCGCGACGATCGATTATCGGTAAGTCGCTCGTCACGCAGGCAATACAGCGGTGCCCCTGCTCAAGTAAATGCAGCGTTGCCTTTTTTGAGGCCTCGCAGTTCTCCAGCCAGACGCAGCGATTGGCCATCCCGGCAATATAGCGATTTACCACCACCATCGCGGGGAAATGGGCGGCATAACGTAGCAACTCCTTTTCCGCCAATCTGCTCGCATGGACCACGATCGCCTCACAGCCCTGGTTGATTAGAAAATCCAGCCCGGCTTTTTCCATCCCTTCATCATGCCCGCCGCTGCATACCATCAAGCGGAATTGTTCCTGCCGTGAGACCTCCTCGACGCCGCGGGCGAGGCGAGCGAAAAAGGGATCGGCAAGGTTGCCGGTCAATAACCCGAGCATATCGCCGCTGCGTTTCGCCAGCGCCAGCGCCGCGGCATTGCGATGATAATTCAGTTCACGCATCGCTTTTTCAACACGCTCACGCGTTACCGGTTCAACCCAGGCGGTTTGATTAATAACGCGCGAAACCGTCGCGGTTGAAACCCCCGCAAGTTGTGCAACATCCTTTATTGTTGCCATATCCCCTTCCTTTTATGCTTTAGATTTAACTGAGATTCATAGTACCGTGGTGGTGATATTTTCTGTAGCGATCGCTGTCGTTTTATTTAAAACCGCAAAATCCCCCTGGATCACTTTATCAATTTTAATAATAGCTTTAGTTTTAGCTTCATTGAGGTTTGCGCTCTTTTTGTAAAAGATCAACATAAAGAATTAACAAATAGAACATTCTAATCATATCATCCCCACAGCGTGTTATTCAGATATTATATTCTTTTCCATCAGGGACAATTTCTTACATATCTCCACGTATAATGATGTATCTGCCTTGTTGCCTGCTGTTCATTATGATGGTTTACATATGTTCATCTCCTGGTATTTCCCTTTGTCATGCCAGCCGCTATAACTAACGTCATTAAGGCGCCAACTTATCTTTGTAGGAGCGGATAATGAAAGTGCTCAGTAAAAGACAAATATCATTAATCAATCATTTAACGCAGGAAAGTGGCTGGCTGGCCACCTCTCGGGCGGCAAAAATGCTCAATATTTCAGTCAGTACGCTCAGACGAGATGTTGAAGCTATTAACCTTTATTTCACTGATAAAGGTCATTCTGTAATCAGTAAACCCGGTCTGGGCCTGAAGCTTGAGGCGAACGACGTTGTTCCCCTCCCCCTTATCTCCGGGGATGCGCAGGTTGTAAACATACTTAAAAACAAGCGGCTGGTGGGCATTGCGACCGATTTGCTGACGCATTCTCCCACGCCATTATCTATCAGCTTTTTAGCTGAGAAATACTTCATCAGTCGCTCTTCCATTGTGGAAGACCTAATTAAAGTTGAAAAATGGCTAGAGTGTTTCTCCCTTAGAATGATAAAGAACCATACCGGTACGTTTATTGACGGTAATGACTATGACATCCGCATGGCGCTTAAGGAGATCATTACTCATAGCGTTTTATGTAACTATCACATGACCGATAGCAGAATCGATAGGTTCTCTCGCGTACAGCTTATCAAAGAATTTGGTAAAGACAACGTGGCCAACTGTATCAATTTGATTGCATTTATCGAGGATGAATTAACCTGCGCCATTAGCGAGCCCTACTATACCAATCTGTTTTCACATTTACTGGTCACCATCAGACGTCTGGAGAAGAGAATCGTTTGCCCGGCTGATGAAGCTGCGCCAGTGCATGACAACAAGGAATGGCAGATTGCTGAAAAAGCTATCGTATGGCTTGAGCAGAAATATACGCTCAGGTTCCCGCAAATCGAGATTAATTATATTTATCAATATCTTGTTTCATCCGGCAAGCATCCCGTTCATGCCGTCCATCCTGACAGAGGAGTGCAGGACCAGGAAGCGTTACATTATGCCATTAAGTTAACCAGTCTACTTTCGCAGCTGCTTAAATGTGATTTAATCTCCGATCAGTCGCTCTTGAACGCTCTGGTTATGCATATTAAGCCGATGTTGAACCGTCTGGCTTTCCGCATCATTATTCATAACCCTTTGCTGGATGAGATTAAAAAAGAACTCTCTCCGGTATTTTTGGCGGTCAGAAACGCAACTATGCAAATCAATGATTACAGTAAACACGATCCCCCCTCTGAGGATGAAGTCGCCTATTTAACGGTATACATCCAGGCGGCAATCGAAAAGATTAAAGAAAATAAGAAAATCATACTTGTCTGTTCAAGCGGAGTCGGTACATCTCAGCTCCTGTACAGCCGGATTACCAAAGCCTTCCCCGACTGGGAGATTATCGACATTGTTCCCGGCAGTCGATTAAAGGAAACGTTAGCTGAAAAGAAGTGCGACCTAATCATATCCACCATCCGAATAGAGGAAATGATGATCCCTGTTGCCTATGTTTCCGCACTATTTTCTGCGAAAGACATCATTCGGGTGACCGAAGCCTTATTCAGCAAACGCCAGACTCAGGAGAGTGAATATGTTAAATAAAATAGTAATCAGCGATCTGTTAAGTAAGGCCTGCGTTATTACTGAGATGCAGGCAAAAAGTAAAATCGACGTCATCGAGCAGTTGACTCAGGCGCTGTGCGATGAAGGCGTCATTGATAATAAACAAGGTTTTATTAAAGATGTCCTGGCTCGTGAAGCCCTGGGATCGACTGGTTTTGAAAACCAAATAGCCATTCCTCATGGCAAATCCTGTTGGGTCAATGAAACAAGGATAGCCGTCGCAAAACTGAAGGATAATGTCGACTGGGAAACCATGGATAGTTCAGATGTTAAGCTGGTTATTCTTTTTGCGGTAAAAGAAGCCGATAGCGGAGCGGGACATATAAAAGTTCTCGCTCGTATATCTATCGCCCTGGGTGACGATGAGGTTGTTGAAAAGCTAATTAATGCCAGTTCGCCAGAGGAACTCTACCGCTTAATTATTAACAATACCGGAGAGTAGTATCCTCACAAGGAGAATAATATGAAAATAATTGCCATTACCGCCTGTCCAACAGGCGTTGCACATACTTACCTTGCAGAAGCCAATCTTAAAAAGAACGCCCTTAAAAAAGGCATCCCTTTACTCGTTGAAACGCATGGCGCCGTAGACAGTGAATATATTTTTACCGAGGAGGATATTCAACAAGCAGATATTGTTTTAATCGCCGCGGATAAGGTCATCGATCTCTCTCGTTTCCATAACAAAAATATAATCCGCGTCTCGGTGACTCGCGCCGCAAAGGATGCAGCAGGATTACTGGACGAGATTGTCACCGGTAAATTACAGCCACAACGACACCTGGCGGCAGACGATGCTCAGGAATCGCCGAAAAAAGATAAAGATAAATTACTGGTGTCTCAAATTTATATTCATCTTATCACCGGCGTTAACCTGATGATCCCGTTCGTCGTTGCCGGCGGTATTTTAATCGCGCTGAGCTTCTCATTTGGTATTACCGCGGCAACGCCGGGAGATGAAAATTTTAACCCGCTGGCGAAAATGCTCTCTGACATTGGCGGCGGCGCGGCCTTTGCGCTGATGCTACCCGTTCTCTCGCTCGGAATCAGTAAATCGATTAGCGGCAATATGGGGATAGTGTCGGGCGCGGTCGGCGGCATGATGGCCATTCAGACAGGGTCAGGTTTTCTGGGGGCTTTGCTGGCGGGTTTTCTGGCCGGATACGCCACGCTGCTCATCGTCAAATATATCAACCTTCCCAAATCGATAGCGGGCCTGAAGCCTATTTTAATCGTGCCATTGCTGAGCGTTTTTATTACCGGGGCGTTAATGGTGCTGGTGATTGGCGAACCGATTAAGTTTCTTCTCGACTCACTGACAGCGTTCCTCGAAAACCTGGGCAATACCCACGCAGCAATTATGGGCCTTTTGATAGGCATGATGGTGGCGTTTGATATGGGCGGTCCCCTTAACAAGACTGTCTGCATGTTTGCAATTGGCTTGATGTCGACAGGGATCTACGAACCTATAGCGGCCTGTATGGCGGCAGGAATGGTACCGCCGTTGGGTATTGCGCTCGCCACCACGCTGTTCGGGCGGAAATTCTCCCGTCAGGAGAGGGACACCGGCAAAGTCACCTATGTTCTCGGCCTGTCGTTTATCACTGAAGGCGCTATCCCTTATGCCGTAGCCGATCCGCTACGCGTTATTCCCGCCATCGTCGCCGGCTCCGGGCTGGCAGGCGCGCTCTCCATGGCCCTGGGATGTGCCTCCAGAGCCCCACACGGCGGCATATTCGTCATGTTTATTCCCAATGTGATCACCCACGTTGTGGGATATATCGTCGCCATCGCCGCCGGCGCGTTACTCACCGCGATTATTCTGCGTTTTATTAAAAAAGACAGCCCTGAAACTGTACAGGAGATGTAGTCATGCTTATGAATATGAAAGAGTTATTATCTGTAGCTCAGCAACATAAATTTGGTATTGGCGCTTTTAATATTGCTTCTGCCGAATTCGCCAGAGCGGTTATTGAGGTTGCAGAAAAGCTGCGTTCGCCGGTTATTCTTGAAATTCATCCTGATGAACATGATTTCACCGGCGATGAATTTATTTTCTATCTTCGTGAACTGGCTATCAAAGCAACGGTACCGGTCGTCATTCACCTGGATCATGGGCAGACTCTGGAGCAGGTTATGCGGGCGATTCGCACCGGCTATACCTCGGTGATGATTGATGCTTCAGCGCACCCGCTGGAAGACAATATCGCTATCACACGCCGCGTGACGGAAGTCGCTCATGCTGCAGGTGTTTCCGTTGAAGCTGAACTGGGTACCATCGGCGTGGCACAAGGCAGCGGCGAAGGTGGGCATGGCGAAATACTGTATACCGATCCGCAGCAGGCTGAGCAATTTGTCAACGAGACCGGGGTCGATACGCTGGCGGTCGCGATTGGTACATCGCATGGCTTATATCCTGCAGGAATGCAGCCAAAACTGGATATCGAAAGGCTGAAATCCATTAAACAGCGGTTAACCATCCCGCTGGTTCTTCATGGCGGATCGGGAAATAAGGATGAAGAAGTCGCCGAGTCTATCCAGCACGGGGTCGGAAAAATCAATATTTCCAGCGACATGAAAAAAGCATTCTTTGTTGCTCTGGAAGAAGAGCTGAAATCAGGCAGCCACGAACCTAACAGCTTATTTATCAGGCCAATGGAAGCCGCAAAAGCCGTTGTGGTTCACAAGATGCATTTGTTTTCATCTATCGGCAAGGCGGCGCTCTACGTCTGAGGTATGCGATGGGAGCAGAGGAAGTCGTGACCGACTCTGTTGCTGATGCCCTAAAACAGGGAATGAATCAGCGAAATGAAGCTCATCTCTCAGATGGGCACCCGTTGCAGTAAAACAAGTATAAAAAAACCCGCTTCGGCAGGTTTTTTTATGGGCTGGAACCTCAGAATATTCCAACAGTATTCCAACACCCTAAAGCAACAAGGGATTACCTTTCGGTAACCCCTTGTTTTGTTTGGCGGAAGCGTAGAGATTCGAACTCTAGAACCCTTTCGGGTCGCCGGTTTTCAAGACCGGTGCCTTCAACCGCTCGGCCACGCTTCCGGTATGGGGCGCACTATAAACACCTCTGTTGAGGCTGTAAAGCATCAATTTGTTCAATCGGCTTAAAAATAAGCAAAAACGTGTTATTCGTCTGAAATTCAGGCAGTTTGCGCAGAAATTCAGCGCAAACTACCCGCGCCGACCTAATGTTTTTTGATGTACATATCTTTGGTGTAGTAATACCCCAGTTTATCCGGCGTAAAACCCCCGACCCATGGCTTCACCAGATGGGTACGCACATAGTGATAGACCGGAATAGCCGGGACATCCTGGCCTAGTAAATCCTCCGCCTGCTGGTAGAACTGACCCCGCGCCGCGGTATCAGACGCTTTTGCCGCATTGCGCAACGCCTCATCGTAGGCTGGATTACTGTACTGAGTGGTATTTTCACTATCGCCGGTACGGAAGGTATTGAGAAAAGTCGCGGCATCGTCATAGTCGGCAATCCACGCGTAGCGCACGGCGTCAAAATTATGCGTGTGCATGGTGTCGAGCATGGTCTTCCACTCCTGATTTTGCAGCTTCGCCTCGACGCCAAGATTCTTTTTCCACATTGAGCTGGCGGCGATGGCAATTCGCTGGTGCGATTCCGAAGTGTTATAGAGCAAATTAAATACCAGCGGATGGGTCTCGTTATACCCGGCCTCACTCAACAGTTTTTTCGCCTCGGCGATACGTTTATCGCGCGACCAGCTGGCATATTCGGGATTGTGCAGCTTCACCCCACCGATATCAGGCTGGCTGACAAGCCAGGCAGGACGCTGCCCCTGCCCCAGTACCTTCTCCGCGATAATCTCTTTATCGAGGGCCATATTCAGCGCCCGCCGTACGCGCGGGTCATTAAACGGCGGCCGGGTCGTATTGAACTGGTAATAGTAGGTCGCCAGCTGCGGCGAAACATTCAGCTGTTCGCCCAGAGTTTTTTTAAGCTGGGCGAACTGGTTAATCGGCACGGTATAGACGATGTCGATCTCCCCCGCTTTGTAGCGGTTGATATCGGCGGCTTCAGAGCTTATCGGCAGATAGGTCACCTTATTGATGACGGTATGCGCGTTATCCCAGTAACGCGGATTGCGCTCTGCGACGATACGCTCGTTCACCACCCACTGCGACAGCTTGTAGGGCCCGCTGGTTACCATATGTTCCGGTTTGGTCCACTTGTCGCCGTAGCGCGAAATGAGGACTTTATCGAGCGGAACCAGAGACGGGTGCGCCAGCATGGCCAAAAACGCCGCATTCGGCTGGGTTAAGGTCACCTCAAAGGTCGCATCATCAACCGCTCTGACGCCCAGCGTCTCGGGCGCTTTTTGCCCCCGTGCTATCTCCGCACCGTTGACGATATGCATATTGCCGGGATAACTCGCGTAAGGGGACGCCGTGAGCGGCGACACCAGACGCTGCCAGCTCCAGACGATATCCTGCGCCGTAATCGCCGTCCCATCAGACCAGGTCGCACCTGGACGCAGGTGGAAGGTCCAGACGGTGTTATCTTTATTCTCCCACTTCTCCGCCAGCCGGGGCTGAATGTCGCCTGCTGGCGAAACGCTGACCAGCCCTTCGAAAAGATCGCTAATGATATTGTTTTCAACGTCGCTTTCGACTTTATGCGGATCCAGCGACGACGGCTCGCTGCCGTTATTTCTGACCAGCTCCTGCTTCTCTGCCAGCACCGTTCCCGGCGGCACCTGCGCGGCCAGCGCCGGGAGAGTGATTGAGAACAGACCGACAGCCAGCAGTACCCGCGTGATGTGATTATATTTTTGTGATTTCATATCCCTTGCCTTTGTTACGCTTCGTTTGTACCCTCTCCAGAGTTAGTCGCAGAATGGCTATAACGCAATATTTTTCAGTTAGTTATCAGATTTCGATCTGGCCACAGAAAGCAAATGAATAAAAATTCCACTTATTCGTCTTTTACTGGAATAAAATGCTGAATCCAGCCCGTTTACTTTGAGTAAAGATGGGTAAAAGCATTAGGGCTTCGGCCTCGTTTTTTTTATGCTTCATTATTAATTACATCTGTCATAAGAGAGTGACTCATGGATCGTATAATTACATCGTCGCGTGACCGTTCATCGCTGCTTAGCACGCATAAAGTTCTGCGGAACACCTATTTTTTGCTTAGCCTGACGCTGGCATTTTCCGCCATTACGGCGACGGCCAGCACGGTACTGATGCTGCCTTCGCCGGGTCTGATTCTGACGCTGGTCGGCATGTATGGCCTGATGTTCCTGACCTATAAAACGGCAAATAAACCTACCGGCATTATTTCCGCGTTTGCCTTTACCGGCTTCCTTGGCTATATCCTGGGGCCGATGCTCAATGCCTACCTGTCTGCGGGCATGGGCGATCTGATTGGCCTGGCGCTGGGCGGAACCGCGCTGGTGTTTTTCTGCTGCTCGGCCTACGTGCTGACGACCCGTAAAGATATGTCCTTCCTCGGCGGCATGCTGATGGCGGGCGTGGTTGTGGTGCTTATCGGTATGGTTGCCAATATTTTCCTGCAGCTGCCGGCTCTGCATCTGGCGATCAGCGCGGTGTTTATCCTGATTTCTTCAGGCGCCATCCTGTTTGAGACCAGCAACATCATCCGCGGCGGTGAAACCAACTACATCCGCGCGACCGTAAGCCTGTACGTCTCGCTGTACAACATCTTCGTCAGCCTGCTGAGCATCCTTGGCTTCGCCAGCAGAGACTAATCCTCTCTCCGGCTCTACTCAGGCCCCGCTTATGCGGGGCCTTATTTTTTGCTACACTGCCGCCATTTTCAGCGGTATGTGAAGAATCATGTTTATCTTTGAAGGCAACGAAATAGAGACCGATAGCGAAGGCTATCTGAAGGATACGACCCTGTGGAGCGAGGCGATGGCGACCGTTATTGCTGAACAGGAGGGCATCGCCCTGTCCGTTGAACACTGGGAAGTCGTGCGCTTCGTGCGCGATTTTTATCTGGAATTCAACACCTCACCGGCAATACGCATGCTGGTGAAAGCCATGGCGAACAAGTTCGGCGAAGAGAAAGGCAACAGCCGCTATCTTTACCGCCTGTTTCCGAAAGGCCCGGCTAAGCAGGCGACAAAAATCGCCGGTCTGCCTAAACCGGTAAAGTGTATCTAATACAAAATGGCGAATTTCCGCCACTCTCTGGTGGGCTGATGCGGCTCGGTCAGAACCCTGTCCACCCGCGCGCTGCGCGGCCCACCGGTCTTCAGCCAGGCAATAAGTTTCTCCACCTGCTCCGGTTCTCCGCAGGCCAGAACCTCCACGCCGCCGTCGTCGAGATTGCGCGCGTATCCCGTTAATCCCAGCTGCAGCGCCTCGCGCTGGGTCGAATAGCGAAATCCGACGCCCTGAACGGAACCGTATACCCACGCCATCGTGCAAACCGTTGCCATGTTTTCTCTCCTTTCCGGACATTGACTCAATGACAGAGGATAGCAAATTCTTTCAGCGTACATGCTTTGGTAATAACCCATAGTGCTGACGAAAACGGGCGGTAAAGCGCGAGCCTGACAGATAGCCGCTGCTTTGCGCAATGTCGCCAATGGGCCGCGACGTCGACTGTAATTGCCCCAGCGCGTAGGCCATCCGCACCTCTTCCACGATCTGGCGAAAGCTCCGGGACTCCTGCTGCAAACGGCGGCGCAGCGTCGATTCGCCAAGAAACAGCATTTTTGCGACTTTCGCCACGCTCCACGCTTCGGCAGGCGACAGCATAATAATCTGCCTGACCTGACCGGTTATGTCGTCGCGCCGTTCGTTAAGCAGCGGTCCGGCGTATCCGGCCTGATACAACGCCAGCAGCAACCCCATCGCCTGATGATGCTGTAACTCCGCCGAAAGCCCTTCCCGCACCACCTGCAGAACGCTCTGCCACATAAACGACAGTTCCGGCGCCAGCGGCGCGCAAAGCGAAGTCAAACGACCGACCTGCGGTTCGCTCATATAGCGATGCTTAAAATCAGCCAACAGCTCGGGCGTTAGTGACAGCAGATCGGAGCAAAACAGCCCGTTTTCCGGCTGATTTATGACCTCCAGTTCCACCTCGGCGGGCAAAATGATCAGCTGCTGCGGCGTTGCCAGCATCTCGCTGGCTCCCTGCACAATGACCTTACTGCCGCGGTTTACCCGGCAGATCGCGGGCGAGAACAGCGTGACGCGGTGCAGTTTGCATAGACGGCGGGTGGTAATTTCCGCCGCCGTTAGCGCATTATGGTGAAAATTGATATTCCGCATCATGCCGCCCTTTTTGTTATCTTACGGCCAGCGCCGTTAACTGCGCGCTGGCGATGGCGTGGCTGTGTAACATAAATCCGACTAACGCCCCGCTGGCCGCGCTATCAATGGGCAGCGTCGGGGTATCAAGCGCCCAGACCGTAAAGCGGTAGCGATGAGGTTTATCTCCGGCCGGCGGGCACGCGCCGCCAAAACCCGCATAGCCAAAGTCATTGCGCCCCTGTACCGCCCCGGCAGGCAGTTTAGCGTTATTTTTGTCTCCGGCGCCAGCGGCTAAACTTGTCACCTGTTGGGCAATATTCACCACCGTCCAGTGCCACCAGCCGCTCCCGGTCGGCGCATCCGGGTCATAAGCGGTCACCGCGAAACTACGGGTACCCGCCGGGGCATTTTGCCAGGCGATCTGCGGTGATACATTGCCGCCGGTGCAGCCAAAGCCGCCAAACCAGTGATTCTGCGCCAGAGACCCGCCATCGCGCATATCTACGCTGCTGATGCTAAACGCTGCGGCATTCGCCGTTCCGCTCATAATAACCATTATTGCGACAGCCCATTTCAATCCTGTTTTCATCGTATTCTCCTCCGTCGGTTGAGGAAATACTGTAAGATCGCGGCGAGATTTTTATTGTGCCAAAGCGCCTGCATTTTGTGCCGAAACGCTCACCTGCCGATAGCGGTGGAATGGTGCTTGCCACAGCCACTTGTGCTAATCTACGCGCCATTTTTTGGTGCCGATATTCACGTTGCTTAAAGGTAGCTCCATGACAGATTCCATTTTCCCCCGCTTAGTGTTAACCAAAGGACGCGAGAAATCCCTGCTGCGTCGCCATCCGTGGATTTTCTCCGGCGCCGTCGCCCGGATGGAAGGTAAAGCCCGTTCAGGTGAAACCATCGATATTGTGGATTCACAGGGAAAATGGCTGGCCCGCGGCGCCTATTCGCCTTCGTCGCAGATCCGCGCCCGCGTCTGGAGCTTCGATCGCACTGAAGCCATTGATAACGCCTTTTTCGAGCGTCGCCTGCAGCAGGCGCACACCTGGCGCGAGTGGCTGGCGGCCCGCGACGGGCTCGATAGCTACCGCCTGATTGCCGGAGAATCCGACGGCCTGCCGGGCGTTACCATCGATCGTTTTGGCGACTTTTTTGTGCTGCAGCTGCTGAGCGCCGGCGCTGAATATCAGCGCGCGTCAATTGTCAGCGCGCTGCAAACGCTGTTCCCGAACTGCGCCATCTACGATCGTAGCGATGTCGCGGTACGTAAAAAAGAGGGCCTGGAGCTGGCGCAGGGGCCGGTGGTCGGTGAACTGCCGCCTGCCCTGCTGCCGATTACCGAGCACGGTATGCAGCTGCTGGTCGACATTCAGGGCGGCCACAAAACCGGCTATTACCTTGACCAGCGCGACAGCCGCCTGGCGACGCGTCGCTATGTTGCGGATAAACGTGTGCTGAACTGCTTCTCCTATACCGGCGGTTTTGCCATCTCTGCGCTGATGGGCGGCTGCCGTCAGGTTGTCAGCGTCGATACGTCGCAGGAAGCGCTGGACGTCGCCAGACAGAACGTTGAGCTGAATAAGCTGGATTTATCGAAAGCGGAATTCGTCCGTGACGATGTGTTCAAGCTGCTGCGTAAATATCGCGATTCAGGCGAAAAGTTTGATGTCATCGTGATGGACCCGCCAAAGTTTGTCGAAAACAAAAGCCAGCTGATGGGCGCCTGCCGCGGCTATAAAGATATCAATATGCTGGCGATCCAGCTCCTGAACCCCGGCGGCATTCTGTTGACCTTCTCCTGCTCCGGCCTGATGACCACCGATTTATTTCAGAAAATCATCGCCGATGCCGCCCTGGATGCCGGACGTGATGTACAATTTATAGAACAGTTCCGTCAGGCTGCCGATCACCCGGTGATTGCAACCTATCCGGAAGGGCTGTATCTGAAAGGGTTTGCTTGTCGCATTATGTAACTTGAAAATGGAGAATCGGCCCGCATATAGCAGGTAATCATGTAACCCGGGAGGTGCTTATGATAGCCAGCAAATTCGGTATCGGCCAACAAGTTCGCCACACGCTTCTGGGCTACCTGGGCGTAATCGTCGATGTCGATCCAGAATATTCGCTCACGGAGCCGGAAGTGGACGAAATCGCCGCTAACGACGATTTGCGTCTTGCGCCCTGGTATCACGTGGTGATGGAAGATGACGATGGCCAGCCGATTCACACTTATCTTGCAGAAGCGCAGCTAAGCAGCGAGCCCAGCGACGAGCATCCGGAGCAACCGTCTCTGGACGAGCTGGCGAGAACCATACGCCAGCAGCTGCAGGCGCCGCGATTGCGCAACTAACCTAAAACCCGCGCTGCGGGTTTTTTATTACCCTATCATTTTGCAGTCGCTGCCAGCGCCTGGCATATCTGGTTATTGAACCGTCCGTCACGCTGCTGTTTTTCACTCCAGCGGGTATTAGCCAGCTTCATCTCACGTGAAATGCCCTCGCTATTAAGCGCAAGCTGTTGAAAAAACGGCGCGAGCATCGCCCCACCCGGTAAAACCTGAATTTTAAACACCGGGCTACCGTCGATGTAGCGATACGCCAGCGCGTGGTCCGGCAATATGGTGGCGGCAAACGACTGCTGCGCGTAGCTGGCCCAAAAGCTTGCCGCGCCGTAGCCGCGCGAGAAATAATTTTCGCAAACGGGCGGGGCGGCTAACGGCAAGATGCTTTGCTCCGCGGGCCTGAATGCATTTTCCATCCAGCGCGCCATGCCTTCCAGATACCATTTCTGTTTAAAAACCGCGTAGCCGTACTGATACAAATGGAACAATTCATGGGCGGGCGTAACGTTGCGCGCCGGCCGCCGGGCCGCATTGAGGACAATTTTTAAACCGCAGGGGAGCGTCGCGCCATCGCTCATGGTTTCCGCCGCCACGCGGTCAAAGGCCAGGCCGTGACCTTTGGGAAGCGTCAGCAGGTAGATATTAATTTGTCGGGCCTGGGTATAAATTTTCTGCTGCAGCGGCGGTCGTAGACCCAGCAGCGAGGTGTAAAGATATTTTGCAGCCTGGAGCTGGCTCGCGATGTCTTTCACGACATCCGGCACGCCATCGCCGGTACTATCCTGCGGATATTGCAGGGCGTCCTTACCCTGCAGGCTGTAATAAATATGAAACTCATCGACAACGTGCGCTTTTTCAAGATGATGATTGTGCAGCAGCGCTCCTGGCACGCAGCGGGCAACCTGCACCATGTCGCGGGCCAGCAGCGGCGCACAGCCGCCGCAGGCCAGCAGCAGCGCGACGACTCGCCTCATGGCCTCTCCTGCGGCGAGCGCGGGGGAAACGGACACGGACGATTACCCAACGCTAGCCGCCTGTGGACTCTTGCTGGCCAGGCCGATATCCGCCTTCGCCTGCGCTGCCATCAGCCGCTCGCTGGCCTGCAGCCACGCCGCCCAGCGTTCGGCGATGGCGCTGGCATAATAGCGTTGAGCGTTGCGCAGCGCGGCCTGCCGCATACTTTGCTGTAGCGTTTTGTCCGCGATAACCTTGATCAACGCCGCCGCCAGAGCTTCTTCATCGCCGCAGGGAACCAGCATCCCCGCCTGCCTGTCCTGCAGGATGTCGCGCGGACCGTATTTGATAGCAAAGCTAATCAGCGGGGTACCGTAGGCCATCGCCTCCACGGCGGAAATAGACTGCCCTTCCTGAGTCGAACAAAGCACGGTACAGCAGGCCGTTTTATGCGCCTGGGCGATGTCGGACGTGAAGCCATTGATATGGATCGCCTGCGCCAGCCCCCACTCCGCCACCTGCGCGCTCAGGCTGCGCCGCAGCGGCCCTACGCCATAAGTGTGCAGCTGCGCATCGGGGATAACCGCCAGCACTTTACGAAAGGCGCTCAGCAGTAAGGCGTGCTGCTTCTCCTCCGAGTAACGCGCGAGGTAGATAACCGTTTGTGACGGCACTTTCTGCGGGTTTGCCGGAATATTGCCGTTATCGAGATGGTTGGGGATCACCGCCATCTGCGAAGCCGGGAATCCCTCCTGCTGCAAATCCTGCCACTGCTCATCGGTGAGGATAATCAACTGGTCGACGAGATCCGGCTGCTCCAGGAGGTGTCGATATGAGCTTTTCAGCGCGCCGTTAGAGAGCTGATGATGGGAGTGAATAATGGCGCTTAATGAGCAGGCCATACGCTGAGCTGGCCGTGAACAGACGAAGTTTTTCCACGTTTTATTTTTATCCACGATAAAGTGCCAACGCCCTTTACCCGCCAGCATGGTTTCCAGCATCCACGAAAAAAAGTCCTCCTCCAGAGTAAAGCGTTTGACGTCGCCCCCGGCGAGGGCAATTTCCAGAGCGCTGAGCCGCAGGTTGCCTTTCTTCTCATCAAAGCTTTTACGCAGCAGAATATTGCCGGCGCTATCGATATAATCTTCGATAATTTTCCCCTGCGGGCGTAGCAGGAAGTTCTGTTTTCCCACCGGCAGGTCCGCGTCGGGATTGACGACATGCCTGAGTTCAATACTCCCCACCAGCGGCTCCAGCGTCGCAATCGCGTTCATCTCCAGGCAGTCGCTTAACCACTGGTAAAGGTTATAAACCGGTACCTCTTTGGGCAGCGCCCCCCGCGCCTTCAGCGCCTTGACCACCGTGGGTAATTCGGGATTCCACGTCGCGGTAATCAGCCAGGGTACGGCGCGCAGATGTTCGGTGAACAGCTTCGCCCGCCGCATGGCGGCCACCTCGATACCGTTACCGACATCGCGTAGCGTCTCCAGCAGAAAAACGGGCGTCGCATCAATCGACGACGGCGCGTTGTCCTGCTGGAGCGACGGCTTTTTTGCCGCTAAGTGGTATTTCTGATAGGCGATAAAGCCGGAGAGATAGTGTTCGACGTCATCGATACGTACGCGGTAGCTGTGGTGGCGTATAAAGAAGCTGTTAACGATCCGCGCGGGATTTTTAAAGAACATCGCCAGCTCGGGCCAGAAGAAGCCGTTCAGCAAATAGCGGGCGCGGGTTTCCAGCGCCTGCCAGAATTTTTGCTGGTCAAAATCATCCAGCAGGTGGCGGTGCTCGGGCGAGGCGCCCAGCCGGGTGACCATTTCCGACGCCGCCATCATTAGCTCCAGCAGCGTGGGATAGGTCGTCACACGATGCAGTACGAAATCAAGATGATCGCGCACATTATTGAGACCAAAACGAAAGTACTTCTCCTCCGGGCGGAAGCGGGTTAATTCATTTACGCAGTAGCTCAGCCAGTGGTCGTGATGCTGCCAGTGTTTGTTTTGAATGAAATAGGCGAAGGCTTTTTCCACCACGTCCAGCCACAACGGCTCTTTGGTCAGGCCGTACAGGCGCATCAAGGCAAACGCCGCTTCGCCATCGTAGTAGATAATGCGGAATTTGGCCTTCAACGACAGATCGTGGCTATTTAATACATGAACAAATTGGCCGCTTTGCGGATCCTGCATCCAGGCAATACCGGTCGCCAGCTGCGCCATCAGCGGCAGGTACTGCCGGTCTCCGGTCGTTTCGGTATATTTTACCAGCGCCAGGATGCTGACGGCATTACCGCCAAGCTTGATCTCCTCGCCAACGTCGCAGAGGAACGCTGCCTCGCGCCCATCATCCAACGTCCGCACCTCAATCAGCGTGCTTACCAGATACGCAATCGCCCGGTCTATGGCCTGGCGAACCGACGGCTGGCGCGTCGCTTCCCAGCCTTCGATCAGCGAATAGGTTGAGCTGGCGTGGCGCAGCGCGTTATAGGAACGGACCGGGCGATCGAAACAGGGGAACCAGCCATAATGATACAGCCCGTCTTTCCTGACCTGACGGGCCAGGTAATCGCTGCCTTTTATAATCACCTCAGCCAGGCACGCTTCCTGCCAGTTTTCCCCAATGGCGCGATAGCCGGAGCCCCTCCCGGCATGTTCAATGACTTTTACGCCAAAGCGATCGCAAAAGACCGCCTGAGTTTTAAAACGCCACAGAGGCTGCTGCGGATCCTCCGGCCAGCTAAGCGTCTGCTTAAACCGCCGCTGGCCGTAGTTTTGCAAATTGATGCTATTCGGCGCGACGACGCCATTATCGCCGTCGTAGAGCAGCGCGTTGCCGGCGATTTCCTGCTCTAGCATCGCACAGCTAAACTGCGGGTCAAACGCGAGTCCAAAGCGAAAATAGTTGCGCTTGGTGACTCTGAATTTCTCATTGAGGGAGTGCCAGCTGAGCTTTTCCACGCTGTCCACAACGTCGATACGCAGCCACTGCGGTTCATTGGCCTGCTTTTTACGCCACTCCTGCAGCGCTCTGGCCCCCGCCAGCCAGGCGAGATCGAAGCTGGTTCCGCTGGCGATATGCATATGCGCCCGCTCTGTGCCATCGCTGACGCTAAAGAAGATCACCCATGCCGGATAGTCAGAGGGCAACACGGTGGATTTCAATTTTTTGGCCTGAAAGCAAGCTTGTTGCAGTAAGTCACTTAGCGCCATCTTTCCCTCTCCATTTATTCAAGAATGCGTTGGATGTTTAAAAATTATTATCAGAGACTGCAAACAAACTCGTTTTAGAGATTGCGCCACATTATTGTCGGGTGGCGTATGACGCCTTATCCGACCTGTCATTCCCGTATACCGCGCCGGGGTATCAGCCCCGGCACATCTCCCGGACCGCAAACGGCGGAGAACCCGTAGCCGACAAGATGTTCGCACTTTGATTAGCGCTCCCGTAATGCTTCTTTGGCCCGATTAAATGGTTTTACCAGATAATCCATAACCGTTTTTTCACCAGTCTTAATATCAACGGTAGCGATCATCCCCGGGCCAATTAAAAAGCGCTTGCCGCTCTTATTCTCCAGGTAATCATTATCAGTACGGATAAATACCCGGTAGTAGTAAATATCGGGTTTAGCTTCATCCTGAGTGGTATCCGGCGATATGGTTTCCACCACGCCGTTAAGTGCGCCATAGATGGCATAATCATAGGCGGTAATTTTGACCAGCGCCTGCTGGTCGGGATGGATAAAAGCAATATCGCGAGGGGAGATCCGCGCTTCGATTAATAAACGGCCGTCTACAGGCACGATTTCCATCAATTCGCCATTGGGCGCAATAACCCCACCAATAGTATTGACCTTAATATTTTTAACAATTCCCTGTACCGGCGAGCGGACGGTTAAACGCGTCACCGAATCGGCGCGCCCTTTAATCACTTCCGCCAGGCTGGCTACATCGGCATTGGCTTTTGACAGCTGTTCACGCGCGTCAACAAAATAACGCGTATTGAGATCGATTTTTTTAAAACTAATATCCGCGACCTGCTGACGAAGACGCAGCACTTCGACGTTGCTCGCCGCCCCGGTTTTCGCCAGTTTTTCAGTAATGGCCAGTTCGCTATTGACCAGCTTTAACGACTCATCCAGCTGACGCGTCGATTTGCTCAGTTGCTCCTTGCGGCTATGGTAAAGGCGGGTCTCCTCCGCCAACAGCGCGGGCCAGGCTTTCAGGGTGTCGGGAAACACCAGCGGCTGATTGTTGACCTCAGCAGTTAAGCGAATGCTCGCCGCCAGAGAGGCGCGATACTTCGCCTGGCTTTCCCCCACGTTAGATTCGCTGCGGGTGGGGTCGAGGCGCGCCACGACCTGTCCGGCTTGCACTTTGCTGCCCTCCTGCACGTTCAGCTCGGTTAAGATGCCGCCATCGAGGGTCTGAATCACCTGCTCCCGGGAGCTGGGGATCACTTTTCCGGTGCCCGTAGAGACTTCATCCAGCACGGCGAACCAGGCCCAGACAGCGCCCACCAGCAGCATACCGGCCAGCAGCAGTATCAGCCGCCGCGATTTTACGAGCTTCGCTTCGTCTTGTTCGTTATCCGGCAGCAGCGCCACCGGGTCATGATCCGCCATCAGGGGAAGCTTATTCATATATTCACCACCTGGCCGCGGGCTTTCTCTTGTTCAAAGACGGTGGCTTTAGGTTTATCCAGCGCCAGCTGTCCATCCTGGATGACCAGAATCCGGTCAACGATATTGAGCACCGCCGCTTTATGCGTGGCGATAATCATCGTTCGCTCGCCGGCCCATAGCGCCAGCTGTTCCACAAAGGCCTTTTCCGTTCGCTCGTCGAAATAAGAGGTCGGTTCATCAAGCAGGACGATGTTCGGATCGCGCAGCAGGGTTCTGGCCAGCAGCAGCGACTGGCGCTGGCCGCCTGAAAGCCCCACCCCGCCTTCCATGACAATATGTTCGAGGCCGAGGGGCAGTTTGCGTACAAACTCCAGAGCGCCGCACAGGGTAAGCACCGAGAAGATTTCATCATCCGTCGCCGCTGGCCGCCCAAGGATTAAATTCTCGCGCAGGGTGCCGTGAAACAGCCGCGCCTCCTGGGTGAGCAAAGTGGCGTTGCGGCGAATATCCGCAAGGTCGATCTGCGGCAGGCTTAAATCATCCAGCCGCAGTTCGCCGGCGACCAGCTCGACGTTGCCCATCATCGCCTGCAGTAGGGTCGATTTACCGGCGCCGATTCGCCCAAGGATGGCGATTCTCTCACCGGCTTTAATCGATAGCTGGTTAATTCGCAGCGGAATCGCGGCGTCGTTAAGGCCGTAGCGGAATTCCGCCTGGCGGAACTCGTAGTTACCGTGCAGCACGGCGCGGTGAACCCGGGGTTCGTCCTGGCCGCCTTCGACCGGTAGCGCCATCAGATTATCGAGGCTGGCCTTCGCCGTTTTCACCTGCTGCCAGCGAGCAAGCACGCCGCACAGCGCGGTCATCGGCGCGACCATGCGGGTTGAAAGCATCGATGCCGCCACCATGGCCCCGGTGGTGATGTCGCCATTAATCACCAGCGGCGCGCCGACCACCACTACCGTGGCGTATAGCAGGTTTTGTACCGACATTCCCCAGCTGACCAGGCCGTGAGTGAGCCTGCGCGTTCTGACCCCCGACTCGGCGGTAATCGCAATATAGCTATTCCACTGATGCAAAAAGCGGCTTTCCGCCTGCATCATTTTGATGTCCTGCAAACCCTGAATACTCTCCACCAGAATGGCGTTTCGTAAGGTATTTTCGTGCTGATTTTTGTTGGCCAGCGCCGCGAGCTTGCGCTGCAATAGCAGGCCGGGCAGGATCATCAGAACCGTCGCCACCGGCGCTATCCAGCTTAGCCACGGCGAGACGATAAACAGCACCACCTGGAACAGCAAAAAGAACGGTAAATCCGCCACGATGGTCATCATCGTTGAGGTCATCATTTCGCGTACCTGCTCCAGCTCGCGGATTTGCGAAATAAAGCTCCCCGTTGAGCGCGGCACTGCGCTGTTTTTCAGGCGCAACGCGTGGCCGAAAACCCGGTCCGAGACGCGAATATCCCCACGTTTGCCGAGCAGATCCGTGACGTGTCCGCGCATAATTTTCAGCGCAAAAGCAAATACCGCCGCCAGCAATACGCCGCTGAACAGGACATAAAGAGTGGGATAAGACTGGGCCGGGATCACCCGATCGTATACCTGCATCGAAAACAGAATCCCGCTCAGCGCCAGAACGTTAATGGCGAACGAAGCCAGCATGACGTGCATATAGGGGCGAAGATCTTTCAGCACAATTTTACGCAGCCAGTCCGGCTGAAAGCGGGTCAGATAGCTTTCTGTGCGAATATCCCTTTCCGGAGCCGACGGGCGAAAAGCAACGGTCTTGTCAATTTCCGGCAGCAGGGTTTCCAGCGGGCAGTAGCTGAGCAGCGACAGCTCCTTCACGAACCGCACCCCGACGGCATTATTGACGTCAAAGCTTTCAACTATCGCCACCTGGCCATCGCGCAGTTGGATAACGAGCGGTAGCCGCCAGGCCGACATTTTCTGATCGGTGGCGGATAAAAACTGGCAGTGTAATCCGGCGTGGCGCGCCAGGTGCCGGAGCGCTTCGGGCAGGGTTTTCTGCGTCGCCCATTCGGCAGCCGCATGTAGCGTTCCGGGAGAAAAACTTTGTCGATAGTGGTTGGCAATAAAGGCAATCGCATTCGACCAATCGGACAAGTGCGGTATTCCGGCACGTTCATCTTGTGGGGTCATGGGCGGATCTCCACGCCCTGGATATTTTGATTTTCCAGCGCGAACACCGTGCGCATCTTGCCGGTGCTGAACAGGCAGTCCAGCTCCAGCGAGCGCAGTTGTGATTCCGTCAGGACCTGGCTAAATCTGGCCTGGTAAATTTCCTGATCGACGTTGAGCAGATCCAGCAGCGGCCGTGAACCGAGCTGGAGATACTGATCCTGGTACAGCGCCCGGGTTTGCTCGCCCAGCTGCTGCTGTCGTTTCTGAATCCCCAGCGACTGGGCAAGATTGACCGCTTCATCGCGAGAGGCGTTCAGCTTCTGGCTGGCGTCCAGCTGGGCGGTTTTGATCGCCGCATTCGCCGCCGCCAGACTTTGTTGGGCGGCGTCTCGGGAGGCGGTCATCGCCCCGCCCTGGTAGATAGGCATTTGCACTTTTACCCAAGCGGAATATTGCGTTTTATTCAGCACCGCGCTGTTGGCGTAGTTATCGTTAAGATAATGGGTCACCTCCGGTTCCAGGGAAATCGTCGGCAGCATTTGCGCGTTGGCGTTATCCAGCTGCGCCTGCGCCTGACCGGCCTGGGCCAGCGCCGCCAGTACCGCTGGAACGGTACGGTAATCGATTTTGGATACCGCGCAGGCGGCATCCATTCCCTGCGGGACATCATCCGTTACCGTCGCGATTCCGCCGATGCCGATATAGGTCGCGAGCGTGGCTTTCCAGCGTTCAAGGGCCGCCTGATATTGCAGGAGCGTGGATTGCGCGCCTTCCACGCGGGTATCGGTCTGCACAACGTCCGATAATGAAGATGCCCCCGCATCGTTGCGCTGGCGAATAAGATCGCCGATCTGCTGTAGCGAGTTAACCTGCGCTTTGGCGATTTCAACCAGCTTTTGATAGCCCTGCACCTGGACTACCGCCGCGGCGGTATCGTGAGCGACCTGATCGATATTCAGCATCACGGTGGCCTGCTGCTGAGCCACGCCGGAGTCTGCTGCTCTCACCGAACTGGACACTTTGCCGAAGTCGTAAAGCATTTGCGACACTGAGACGACCAGCGATGGCGTATATCCGGCATCAGAATAAGTGTTTGTATAACCATTATTCATACCCGCACTTATTTGCGGGTAATATTTTGCTTTCGCCACATCAACTTTTTGCGCCATCTCCTGAAGCTTACTGACCTCCTGCGTAATAGAGGGATGCCAGTTCACCGCGTTTTTTACCGCCTTTTTAATATCCAGCGGACCGGATATTCGGGTCTGACTGTTAATAATCTCGTCGTTATACCCCGCGACCTGCTGATTATCAGTTAAACGCTGGCTGCTAATATCATTCGGTAGCAAATATGAATTTTCCGCATGAGCTGAAAGCGACGGATTTAACGTGATTAATAGAGCTGTATAGCCACAGGTTATGACATTCCTTTTTTGTATAAATAGACGCATCAAATTTACCCTTCAGAAAACACGCACTGAAAAAACGGATATAATAATTTCCGCATCATTATTTTTATTAAATGATAGTCGGCGTTCTCCCGCTTCACTGACCTGAATGATTCCTCCGCGATAAAATAATCTGGACGGCGCTTCCCTGTGCCGTCATCGATTTAAGCTAGTTAATTGGAGTTATTGGTATCAAGCAGCTCGTTGAGCGAATTGATATGCACCCCTTCCAGCGTGATTAAGGTTGTCGATTGATGGCCGCCTGCGCCACCGTCGCGGTCGATAGATACCACCGTATTACTGCCCACGTAGCTCAAGGTGACATAATTGCCCAGGCTACTGCTGTTACCATCCCAGCCGACCAGCAGCGCCGATACGTCGATATGATCCCCTTGCGCAACCGAGAAGTCCTTCCAGGTATCGCTTCCGTTGCCGCCGGTATTATCATCGGCCAGCAGGTTGTAGATTACCGTGTCGGCCCCGATGCCCAGGGTGAAGGTATCGTCGTAAGCGGTACTGTGGATGTCGTCGCCGTTCACGCTGCCGGTAATCTGCGGATGCAGATCGATAGTCAGCGTCGCCGCGGAAGAAGCGCCATTGCTGTCGTTCACCGAGTAGGCAAAGACTTCCTTATGCGTGATGGTCGACACATCCATTCCTGCCTTCAGACTGTAGGTGTAAGAACCATTATTCGCCATCGTCAGGGTGCCATAGTCACCGTAAATTGTGACGCTGGCTGCGCTTACGTTACTCCCGTTGCTGGTCGTGATACTGCCATTGCTGTGGAAAGTCCAGGTTTCCGCAGCGCCGCTGGAAGTGTGTCCGGAGACGCTGTAAGACGAGTACAGTACGCCATGGAAATCTTCCGTACCGCCTGAGTTATTTCCGTTCTGTATATTTCCACTGACGTTGGTTCCCGCCACCGTGTAATGCGTTGCGGTGTCAATGGTCGTACCGGTTATCGAAGCCCCGACGGTATAATTCGGTGCCGGCGTTAAGAAAGTATCAAGAGTGGCGGTTGCCTTAGACACCAGAACCATCTCGTAATTACCTTCGCTCAATGCCACATTCGTCAGCGTTAACGTATCCGCAGCGTTTGTTGTGGTGCCGATAACGGTGGTCAAGCTCTCTGTCGGCGTGCCCTGCCATACAAGAACCTTACTGCCATCGCTGAGCACGTGATAAATGCTGACCGTGCTGTCTATTTTGACGGTATTGACCACCGAGCCACTCGCGGTGTAGTTCACTTTCACCGAGAGCGTATCCATTTCGCGATCGGCCCCAACGCTGAAGTTGATGGTCCTGGTTGCTGATACGCCTCCCGTGGTTGATTTACCGCTTGTATTCAGCCCCGCAGTGTCAATCGCCGGAACATTGACCGTTGCCAGCGCCGTTGCTACGTTCAGCGTGACCTGGTCATTGACCGCCAGCGAAGCCGGGCTATCGATATCGATCGTCAGCGTGGTGCTCGCCGTGTGGCCGAGGCTGTCAGTAATGGTGTACGTAAAGACTTCCGATTGACCGACGCTATTCACTCCGCCATAAGGCTGATAGGTATAGCTACCGTCGCTGTGGATGGTCAACGATCCCCATGCGCCCTCTATCGTCGTTCCGCTGCCGCTGACCTCCTTAGGTTCAGCGCCGTTAACCGAGGTGGCGGTGACGCTGGTCACCTTAATATTGACCCCTGTATCCGCCACGTCGCCTGCACCATCGCTTTGCAGCACGTTGCCCGTCAGGCTGTCGGTGTGATAGCCCTCAGAATCGGTGACCGAGACGTTGACAAAGGTCCCCAGGTTCAGGTCCAGCAGGGCCCCCAGCAGGCCTCCGGTATTCGGTGATGAGACCACCGCCGTATACGATCCTGAAGGTAACATCGAGGACCAGCCGCCTCCGCTATAGCCGAGGCTGAGCCCGATGCCGTTAACGTTAATGTTGACGGCGTTTGTCAGGACCTGCACGACTTCTCCGGTAGCCTTATCGATGATAGAGAGATCCGCCGTGAAGGACGATGCGCCGCCCAACAGGCTCAGCAGCGTCGTCAGTGCCGCGCCCAGACTCAGACCGGTGCTCCCTGAGACCGTCAGCAGCACTTTTTCGTTCGCGCCGGCGGCCACATCAAAGTCAAAGCTATTACCGTTAAGTAACCCAACATTGACGTTACCGAGTAACGAGACGCCGACGAGCTGCCCGACGGTACCGCTTTCTCCGTTGAGAGTATCGAACGTCGCGGTCAGATCCGTTTCCTGAGCATCCGGATTGGCCTGCGCCGGTTCGATATTGCCGCCGATATTAATCGTCAGGTTCGTCGTCGATGTATTACCCGCTTCATCGGTAATGGTATAGCTAAAGACATCCGATTTACCGATAGCGGCCCCGCCTTTGGTCAACTGGTAGCTATAGCTGCCATCAGAGTGAATCGTCAGCACCCCATAAGCTCCGGTGATATCGACGCCAGCGCTGGTCACATTGACCGGGGTCGATCCGTCGACGGAATCCGATACCGCACTGGTGACCGAGATGCCCTGACCGCTATCCTGCATATCGCCGCTGGCGGTTGTATCCAGCACGTTACCTTCAATGGCGCCGACGCTGTAGCCAACCGAATCCGTCACATCCACGTTGACGAAGCTTGCCACCTGGGCCGCTGCCAGCGCGTTGATTAACGATACCAGGGTGCCGTTACTTTCCGGCGCAGAGATAACCATGGTGTAGTCGCCGGCCGGCAGATTGGCGAAGGAGACCGTGCCGTTATAGGAGAGCCCGCCAAGCAGGCTCGCCGAGATAGAGACGCTGTTTTCCGCTATCGCCACAACTTCACCGGTGACCGTATTCACCACCGACAGATCGGCCTTCAGGGTATTTCCTGCCCCCAGCAGATTGACGATAGTGGTCAGCAATCCGCTCGCCGTCAGCAGCGAGTTGCCGTTCACCGATACCGTCATATCCTCCACGGTGCCGGCTCCCACGCTAAAGCGCAGATTATTGCCCGCCAGCAGCGAGACATCGACGGTGCTGAGCAAGGTCAGGCCAACCAGTTGACCGCTGGTACCGCTGACGTTGTTCAGGTTACCTTCCAGCGCGACAACGTCCGGGCTGTTGCTATCGGGGTTGGCCTCAATATCGCTGTCAGAGTCCGAGTCGCTGTCAGAGTCGGAATCGCTGTCGGAATCCGAGTCGCTGTCAGAATCCGAATCGCTGTCGGAATCCGAGTCACTGTCGGAGTCGGCATCGCTGTCGGAATCCGAATCGCTGTCGGAGTCGGAGTCACTGTCGGAATCCGAATCACTGTCAGAATCCGAGT